>JAVWIB010000107.1:0-9526 GCA_036639755.1 Bacteroidales bacterium | reverse complement strand
CTGCATCATCTGCGGATAATCTTTAGGAAGAGCCGCACCCGGCGAGAGGATAATTTTATCGTATCCACGCTCGATTCCATCGTATAATTCCCCGGTAAGAACCACGTTTACAAGACAATACGGGCGAAGATATTCAACCAGATTATAAACAAATGAATCGTTATTATTTACCAGTAATATTTTAATCATAACGCAAAAATACTACTTTTGTGTTATGATTAAAGCAACGGACGTACAATATTTAATGAATAAAGGGGGGCGGGACAAGGTTCCGTTTTTGTTTGGCATTGATTACGAAATGGAGAACGGTTTCTTTGTAAGCAACCCGCTGGAACAACAGGAGATTCTCTGGCGGGTAGGGAATGTTACAAACGATCCCTCTGCAAAGGTTGGATTAAGAGAAGATGACACAAAGAGAGGGAGTTATTTTAAAAGTTTTCCCGTCTCATTTAATGAATACAGCCGGAAATTCAATCTTGTGCAAGAACAACTCTTGCTTGGGAACTCTTTTCTGGCAAATCTTACCATTAAAACCCCTATCGAAACCGATTATAGTTTTGAGGAGATTTTTCGTTGCAGCAACTCGCCGTATGGTCTTATGATTCCCAATACGCTGGTCTGTTTTTCCCCGGAAAGATTTGTAAAAATTGCAGACGGACAAGTCAGTTCCAACCCCATGAAAGGAACCATACGGGAGAGTGTTCCCAATGCTGCCCAAACCATTCTGAACGATTACAAAGAGACTGCCGAACATTTTACCATTGTAGATTTTATCCGCAGTGATCTCAGCCGCATAGCAACAGATATAAATGTTGAGAAATTACGTTATATCGATAAGCTGCACACCTCTAACGGAACAATTCTGCAAGTAAGCTCCAAAATCAGCGGGAAATTATTGGACAACGATCTCGGCAACCTCTTTTTTAAAATTTTACCGGCAGGATCTATATCGGGAGCACCAAAACCATCTACTCTAAACATCCTAAAAAAAGCAGAAAAGGAGCCGCGTGGATTTTATTGCGGCGTATTCGGTTACTTTAACGGCACCTCTGTGGATTCTGCCGTTATGATACGATACATAGAAAAGAGTTCGGACGGATTATTTTTTAGAAGCGGTGGTGGAATTACCATTAACAGTTCTTGTACGGATGAGTATAATGAAGTCATTGAAAAAATCTATCTCCCATTTGTATAATTTAGACTCTATCTATATGAACTATCTGGAAACCATAAAAATAGCCGATGCACATCCCTGCAATCTTGAATATCACGTTAAGAGAATGGAGCATACAATAGGACGTAGCCTCCCTCTTCACTTACAGCCGGAGCCCCATCTTTGCAAAGGTCTTGTAAAGTGCAGGGTTGTTTACAATCACTCGTCAATCATAAGTATCGAATATCTCCCCTACCACATACCGGTCATCAAATCGCTCACCCAGGTAGAGTGCAACAATCTGGATTACCATTTCAAATACCAAGACAGGATGCGGATTAATCAATTAAAATCAATCCACTGCAATCCTGAAGAAGATATTTTAATCATAAAAAACGGTTTTATCACCGATACGAGTTTTTGCAACATTGTATTTGAGAACAATCAAGGGCTTTTCACCCCTAGTACACCGCTGTTGAACGGGACAAAACGTCAATATCTCTTAGATACCGGTCAGATTCAAGAATGTGTAATAACTAAGAACGATTTCCATAAATACAGTAAAATACGGCTTATTAATGCCATGATAGACCTCCACGAGCTGGTGATTCCCGGATGTATCGGTGAACTTTGCTGCGGCCACAGCCACAAATAGGACTAAAAATCAAATAGTTTACGGATGAAACTACAGTAGCCGGCATTACACCTGTTTGGTAACCAAGATTTTATCAATTCTGGCACCATCCATATCTATTACTTCAAACTTAAAGCCTTCCCACAGGAGAGACTCTCCGGTATGCGGAATATGCTCAAGTTGGTCTAACAGCAAACCACTGATTGTATTATAGTTATGATTGGCATAATGATACTCCGTCTCAAAATAAGCTAAGAAATCATAAAACGGACATTGCCCGTCTACAAGCCATCCCTCTGAGTTCTCCCGTTCCATAATCTGCGGCTCGGTTTGCAAATCATTCATTGATCCAACCAATCCTTCCAGAATATCCTTAAGCGTTACAATTCCCTTTAAACTCCCAAATTCATCACAGATAAGTGCCTGACTAATACGCTCCTGCTTCATTCTCTCCAATGCTTTATACACACTTAAGTTCTCATGAAAAAAGGTAGCCGGCTCTATAATCCCGGATAGATTAAATTGGGGGCGATGAAATAAGAGAACCAGTTTTTTTAGGGTAATAACCCCGCATACGGAATCCAGATTATCACCTGCCACCGGATAAAGCTCATATAGATTATTCTCAAGCACCTCCCTCACCTGCTCCGCACTCATCCCCTTATTCAGCCAGGTAATCTCAGTTCTGTGTGTCATAAGTGAGCTTACTTTAAGATCACCCAACATAAATACCCGCTCCACAATATCCTGTTCAACCTCCTGTACCTCACCATCTTCCGTACTTTCCTGAATCATAGACTTAATCTCCTCTTCAGTAACTTTACTCTGCTGCTCTTCCAATCCCAGAATCGCAAAAAGCCATGCGGTACTTTTTGATAGAATCCATACAAAAGGGGTTGCCGCTACAGATAAAAAATACATAGGGCGTGCAATTCGTTTTACCACTTTCTCGGCAATACTCATACCAATTCTTTTAGGAAGCAACTCCCCCATTACCAACGTTAAGTAAGTAACAAACACCACAATAACTACTTGAGCAAGAGTATGAGCATACGTCTGGCTCACTCCCCATCCAATTAGTAAACCGGAGAATTCCGCTGCCAATGTGCTCCCCGAATAAATACCGGTCAGAATCCCGATAATCGTAATCCCGATTTGTACCGTAGAGAGAAAATTATTAGGCTCATTCACTAGCTGAAGAGCTGTTTGCGCTGCCTTGTTTCCTTTTTTAGCCTCGGCAGACAAATAAGATTTACGTGCCGAGATCAATGCTATTTCAGACATTGACAACATTCCGTTGAATAAAATAAGGATTGCGATAATCGTTAATTCGGTCATGAATTTCTTTAATATATAAATGCAAATATAATAATAACTACCTTTGCTCCCGTTATAATATAATACAATAATGAAAAAGATGAAAATCACCCAACGTGATTACATCAAAGCCAATCGCAAAGCAAGCCGGGAGGCAGAGATTGAAAATCACACCCACCCCATTCACTTCAAACGGGTGCACAAATCAAAAAAGGTCTACGACCGCAAGCGCAGTAAGGCAGAGAACAACAAGGCTCTGCCTTATTTTTTTGCAAAAACAAGCTCATTCCTTTTGTTCGGAAAAAGATATTGTCCTTACCACAAAAACGGAGAATATCTACGTGACCCTGCTATTTCCCGATAATAACTCCTCCAAAGATATCATCTTCCTGTTTATTTGCGGTTCCGTCCCAACAATGAGTTTTGTCTTTTGCTATAAGGTCTATCGTTACGAGCGAATAAAAAATGAACAAATAGGGCTATTTTTTTGAATAGCCCTACGTATATTGCATAAAGAAAAGGGGCTTACCAATTGCAAAAGGAGGAGGTACACATCACTTGTACTTGTGGTGCTATCCCAACTTTAGAACATTTTGAAGCCTGAGGTTGATTTACGGAGATTGAGATGGTGATAACGGTAATTTTGCCCACTGCGGTTGTAATGTCCGGAATGGTTGCCAAGAGCTCTTGTGGACCATTGATGGAGAGTTTTATATCGGTCAATGTGTCGCCAGGTAGCACAACCCATTCTGCATTAACATCTGTTGGAGTTGTGTTTACCAGTTGCTCCTTTACTACTGTATTCAGTTGAACACCGTTTCCAGTGAGATTGGTAACATCTCCATGAACCACGTTATACGTTCCTTTTGAGTGCCCCATTGTAAACTCCACTTTGTTAAGCACGATGAAGGAAAAATTGTCTTGTTGTTTTAGGCAAACTTTAAACCTCACTTTTGAGAGTTTGTGCGTAAAGTTGAGTTGTGCAGTTGCGCCTGCTGCACCTGTGAATTTATAGTTCTCTATATTGGCGTGCATAACATCTTCAACAATACCTGTACCCTCTTTAACGGTGAGTGCTGTGGTGGGGGCTATTTGGTTTCCACCTGCGGTAATATCCAGGTTGCTCGGATAATATGCGTAGAAGTTATGGAACATGCCCAATTGCCAATAAGCATTGGCGTTTGGTACAGAGGAGAACACGTTATTGCTACCGTAAGTGAACTCCACTTTATTGAGGAATGGAGCCGAGAAGTCAGTTATTGTTTCTGCCTTATCAGCATGGTAGCCAATGATTCCTATCTTATCGTTAGCAACAAACTGTTTATTATCGCTTGCAATAGCTCGTGTGGTTGCCTCAATAGTACTGCCGAAGACTATCGGCACACGCTTTAAGCTACCGCTGTCTGGGTCATACTCCTTGGAGCATGATGTTAGCATTACTGCAACACCTATTATACATAGTATTTTTTTCATATTACTCTGTCTATGTGTTAAATCTATATTAGCCTACAGTGCCATTTTTAGGATCGTCAACCCATGCTGTGATGGTACTTGTCATCACAATTCCCGTAGCCTTTACGGTAATTGTAATGGTGGTGATTTGACCGGCTACGGTGGTTGTACCTGCTAAGTTAGTTGCCGCAAGCTCCATACCGTTGATGGTTAGCTTAACATCACTAATCATATCTTTAGGAAGAACAACCCACTCCGTGTTGAAAGCCGAAGTAGCGGTAGCGGTAATCTCTTGTGTTGCTGTTTTGCTTAACACAACATTACTGCCACCATTGGTAACTTCACCGGTAGCAACATTGAGTGTCCCGGTATTATTTGCCATGGTAAACTTTACTCCGGTCAAATTAGATAAGGGAGCATTTGCCTCCTTAATTACATTAAACCTCACCTTAGAAAGGCGGTGGATGAAAGTGAGAGCTGTCGAAGTTGATGTTTTATCAAAAACTGCGGTCTCAGCATTGGCTTGCATAACATCAACGCCTATGCCGGTATTAGCGGCAACGGTGAGTGTGGCTGTGGGGGCAGTAGCTGTAAGTGGATTGACAGCTAAATCGCTTGGGTAGTATGCATAAAAGTTATGTGCCATACCACGTTTCCAAAAAGCAGTGGCATCTGTTGATGTGAATTTGCTACTATTGTACGTAAATACAGCCTTATTCATAAATGGAGTAGAGAAGTTGGTAGTTGCCGCTGCTGTTGCTTCATGATAGCCGATTACGCAAATTTTATCACCAGCGGAAAACTGTGTAGCATTGTCTGCAACGCGTGTTGCAGCTTCGATAGAACTCCCAAACACGATGCGGTTATCGCCCGTGCTGTCTATTTTTTCGGCCTCTTTTGAGCAACTTACCATTGCTGCAATGGTAAACGCCACTAAAAATATTTTTTCCATTTCATTTAGTTTATTTTTTTATTATTCTACTTCACCGGTACCTGTGCCGTTTGTCCACGCCACAACCGAGGTTTCTAACTCTATAGCAGACTGTTTAAATGTTAGTTTAATAGTGTAAGCTGTGCCGGCTTGTGGTGTGGGGTCTGAATCCATGGTAATTGCTACATCATTGTAGGTTACACCGCCTGCAACAATAGTAAGCGTTATCGCTTTGCCGGGTTCAACCATAACTGTTCCCAATTTACTAGAAACGGTTTGACTGATTGTCATAGTGCCTGTAAACGAGGTAATAGGAGTTGTGTTAGCAGCATAAGTAATTGCGCCTGAAGCAATGTTCATAGAGACAGGTAACTTTGTGCCGTTTACAATTATGCTCGTTAGTTTGGTTTCATTAGGGAAATAAGTATCGGCAACAACAGTAAAGTTTAATTGTGTTAGGCAGTGATTGAATTTAAAACTCTTGCTAGCTTGGTCGAAACGATCTGTAATGCTGCCGGTTTGTTCGTTGGAAAGTAAAATATCCTGCGTACCATTCATGTCCGAAAAAGTAACAGTGCCGGCATTGAATTTACCTTGCGGCGTGTAGCCTTTTAAGTAAATTTGTGCGCTTATTGTATCTTTGTTTGTAGGGTAATACATTGCAGGAAAAAAACTTACATATCCGGTAGAGGCAACCGTAGCATTCCAAGCCTCTAAATAGGTAGCCGTAGCAGAGCCTTTGGCAAAGCTTACAGGAGTATTAGCCCAAGCATCAATTGCAGCCTTGCTTTGGAGGTTGTTGACACCTGCCAAAAGTTTAATTTCTACTTGAGAAGTTTCAGCAATTTCCTGCTTTGAGCAACTTGCCAGAAGAAAGAGGACTAAAATTAATAGTGAAATCTTTTTCATTGTTGACACCGGTTTAATTATTATTTATTATTTACCACCAACAGTACCACTTCCGGTACTAACTTTCCAATCTGTTATTGTAGCCTTTAAACCAATAGGGCTTATATCTATTTTGGTATCAATCTTAATAACGGGTTTTATATTTATACTACATAGTGCATCTGTAACATCTGCAGAGGCACTTAATACTGTGCTATCGGAAAGGGTAACGCCTATAGTCATTATATTTTTAGTGTTAGCTATTCCTAAAAATGAAAGTGTTAAATCTTGTGACTTATGCGTTGGCATCTGCACCTGTCCCGAATTAACATTATAATTGGCGTTTGTTGTGTCTGATAGGCTGTTGCCTGTAGCTAAATTTATCCCAGATGCAATGCCCGAAAGAGATACGTTGTAATTATTTATCTGTGAAGTATCGCCCGAAAAATTAATATTTACCTTAATCACTTTAATATAAGGTTCAAGTGTAATAAAATTAGAAGCTTCGGAGACTGGCTTTAAAATAATCGCTTCTTTTTTGGCTGCATATATACTGCCGGGCTGCAACAGCACTGTATCCAATGATGCTTTTGTGATAGTGCTCGATTTTTTGGCGTAGATTTCTGCAGTATGGTAGTTGTTAAGCCCTTTGTACTCTACATTCTTTACACTGCTACTGAATACCAAGAGTTGGTAAGTGCCATAAGGGATAAACTGTTTGGATCCATCTTGATTGCCATTGACGACAATATGTTCACCAGTCTCCTTGTTGTAATAGTGCAACTCCATAGCGGTGCTCTTTGCGTCTCCCGTCATGAGGTTTTTCCAGTCAAAGACCACCTCTGTATCGGTGTACGTGTTAATTTCTCGATGCTCGCAACTGCAAAGCACTGCGATTGTTATTATTGACAATAGTATTCCTTTCATTATTTGCCTCCTCTCTTTACGTTGTGGTTAATAATCCAAACCAAAGATACTTTGGCTTTTGTAGGGAAGATGTTGCGGTAGTGCTTTGTTTCTCCATTATCAACTAATTCATTGCTTATTACATTGTAATGGAGATAATTTGACATCATATACCCTACGCCAAGAGAAAATTCCATGTTGAGATTACGGGCAACAGGTGTGGTGTAACCTCCTGATATACCCGGAACTATAAAATTACCTTGGTAGCCATTATCTTTTTTGAGTTGAAAATCATAAGTTCCGCCATTGACAGATATACCTGCAAACCAACCGCTAAGCGATTTGTGTTTTTTACGGTTGCCAAGCCAGTAACGAGTCTCTATGCCTGCGGCATTAATGCGCCAGCAGAATGAGTTATCTTTTTTATTCCACCATGCTAACTGATACTCGGCGTTAATGCTCCAACGCTTACCAATAGGTATTTCAAATTCTAAGTTTGGTGTTATTGCAGCATCGTATAACAAATTGGTTTTAATTGCAAATATTGCGGATTGTTGTTCTTGTATGGATTGAACTTGTTGTTTTTGTGCAGATTGGAATTGTTGCTCTTGTGCAGATTGGAATTGTTGTTCTTGTGTAGATTTGGGTTGCTCCTCTTGTGCTGTTATCTCAATTTTCTTTGATTGCTCTTGCGGTTGTTCAGCAGGAGGTTGAGTTGGCATAGGTGCATAAGGTAAAATGAGTTCAGTTATCTGCACTAGATCTACACGACGTGCTTTTTTGTCCAATATCGCTTGCGTGTCTACACCTTCTCCATGGGAGATGATGCGTTCTGCCGCTATCCCATTCTTAATAAGGTAGCGTTTTATGCAATCGGCCCGTTTTAAAGAGAATATCCTGTTAAACTCATTAGTTCCTTTTGCATCTGTCCATCCAATAAGACGTATTTTTGTTTCTGGACTTTCCTTAATGCGTTTAAGAATTTCACAGACGTTGATATCTTGCGATGGAGCTATTTTATCGCAGACGTTATAATCAAAGTAGAGCGTACTTTGCATAATAACTGAGTCGCTTGTCTTACTAACAGCGGTAACTGGAAAGGATACTTGGGCTTGTAATGCCAACGGAATTAACAGCAGCAAACTAAAAACAACGTTTTTCATCTTAATTGTATAATTTAGATACTTACAACATGGGAGCACAATTTGCTTCTATTGGAGAGATAAATAATACCTCGCCTATTTTTATGCAAAAGTATATAATTTTTAATGAATATGGTTATATAATCGCAAAAAAAATGCATAAAAAAAATAAATTGATTTATATGGCATTACCAATCTCTCCTTCTATACGATAAGGAGTTTTATAACTCTCTAAAACAAGATATTCAATTAATCAAATAAATCTATGTACAATACGTAGAGCCACGAATAGTGTCTCAATCTATTTGTAGCTCTACGTAATTATATCTTTAGTATATTTATTTCAATTCCGGATGTCGGTAACGTCCTTTAGTTTGAGTTACTTTACCCCATTCGATGGCTTGTACAGGGCAGCGGTGGATGCAGGCGGTACATTGCACACAGGTACTGCCCCAAGTTGGTTTGCCATTGGACATGGTGATGGTGTTTGTGGGGCAGATCCGTTCGCAAAGTCCGCACGATATGCACTTGTCGGTAGCGTGGAATGAGGTCTTGCCAATTGTGAAATGCACAAATACAGGGTATAACAGAGTGCTTTTTACCGCCGGGAAAGCCGTGTAGTGATATAATTCCTTGGGGCACTGCCGGCGTTTAATAGCATCCACCACTTTGGCAAGAGCGGCAGGTGCTTCGCTGAGCTTTTGTTTCTCCTCCTCTTTGGAATCAGTGTTGAATCCCTTCATCAAAATATAGGTGTTGGGCATCGGAACTGAGTATGCGGCTGTTAGCAAAATACCTTTTGCCTCCAACCACCTCTTGATAATTTTAGAGGTGTTGCCACAGTCGTTGCCACACGTAGAGATTGAATAGACCTTTTGGTTGACGTAGCCCTCCAACTTCATTTTGCGGATAAACTGCTCAACGAGCACCGCCGGCCCCCACGAGTGGATGGGATAGACAAAAAACAACTTTTCGTCCGAACGAAGCGTATAGTTTCGCTTCTCTTGTTTGAGAGCGTCGGCAATATTGACCAAAGGCTCATTGAAGACTTCGGATAGCTGACGTGCTGCCCAAAGCGAATTTCCTGTTGCTGAAAAATAACA
>JAVWIB010000106.1:0-10290 GCA_036639755.1 Bacteroidales bacterium | reverse complement strand
GGTCACTTTTCTGGCAATGCTGCTTTTGGGGAAAATTTCCAGATGCCGCATAATCTCCAGCCTGTCGGCAAGTTTAATTAAAGTTACCCGCGGGTCTTTGGAATAGGTAACAATCAGCTTGCGGTAATTTTCAGCCTGCAACTTGGTATCTTTAGGGGTGATTCCCGATATATTATTTAATCCCTCTGTCATCGTGAGAACTTCCGGAGAATATTGAGTCTTGCTATTTTTCAGAAAATCGTGCAGCAGATCATTTTTGCCCCGTGTTGCCTCATGCAGAAAGATGGCGGCAATGGTATCGGGCATCAATCCTATTTCGTCCGCCACAATATAAGCAACTCCCAGCGGATGTTCCAGAAACGGATGGCCGTTGCCCCTTACTTGTCCGGCCAACGATAGTTCCGCCATTTTATAAGAGCTCTCTATCTGCTCTTTATACACGACCGGATCATTTTCTATAATTTTGGATAATCTCTCAGGTATCATCTTGTTATGCTTTTGAATTGACTAACTCTTTTAATGTATTCATTTCATCTCTGAATTTTGCAGCCCGTATAAAATCGAGTTCTGCGGCCGCTTTCTCCATCTCTTTTTTTGCACTTGCAACCGCCTTGAGCAATTGTGCCTTATCCATTTTATGCAGAATAGGATCTTCCAGAAGATGCGATTTTGCCTCCTCTTCCCGGTAGGCGTTTCCCTGCTGTTCCCGGCCAAGAACATTCCTCTCCGTTTTGGAAATCTGGGTAGGAGTGATGTTATTCAGCTTGTTATACTCCTTCTGCTTTTCCCTTCTGCGGTTGGTCTCGTCAATGGTACGGCGCATGCTCTTGGTAATGGTGTCGGCATACATAATTACCAATCCGTGCAGATTTCTGGCAGCACGTCCGGCTGTTTGGGTAAGGGCTGTTTCACTCCTTAAAAAGCCCTCTTTATCGGCATCCAGGATCGCTACCAGCGATACTTGCGGTAAATCCAACCCCTCTCTTAGTAAGTTTACCCCAATCAGTACATCAAACCGGCCGGCCTGAAAATCCTCAATAATTTCAATTCTCTCCAGCGTATCTACATCGGAGTGGATATAACGGCAACGCACATCCATCTTTTGCATATATTTATCCAGCTCCTCTGCCATCCTTTTGGTAAGGGTGGTTACCAGTACCCGCTCATCTTTTTCAACCCTTATCTGTACCTGCTCCATTAAATCATCTATCTGATTTTTAGTAGGACGCACCTCAATAGGAGGTTCCAGCAATCCCGTAGGACGTACTACCTGTTCCACAATCAATCCTTCCGATTTATCCAGCTCATACGGGGCCGGCGTGGCACTTACAAAAACCGTCTGTCTGGAGAGAGCTTCAAATTCATCAAACTTCAGCGGCCTGTTATCGGCGGCGGCAGGGAGCCTGAATCCGTATTCAATGAGGGTCTGCTTGCGGGAGCGATCTCCTCCGAACATGGCCCTCACCTGGGGAAGGGTAACATGGCTCTCGTCTATAAAAGTTATATAATTATCGGGAAAATAATCCAGCAGACAGAATGGCCTTGTTCCGGCGGATCGTCCGTCAAAATATCGGGAATAATTTTCAATACCCGAGCAGTATCCTATCTCCTTAATCATCTCCAAATCATACTCTACGCGCTGTTTAAGCCGTTTTGCCTCCGCATGTTTTCCAATATCGTGATAATAATTGCATTGCGCCAGCAAATCGTCCTGAATGTTGCTGACCGCACTTTTTATTCTCTCTTTGGTTGTACTGAATATATTGGCGGGGTAAATGGAGAGCTCATCCACAAATTCCAGAGAACTTCCGCTTACCGGATCGAACATCTCTATCTCCTCAATGGTATCTCCAAAGAACATCACCCGGCTCCCGTTATCTCCGTAAGCCAGAAAAATATCCACTGTATCTCCCTTTACCCTAAAAGTACCCCGCTTGAAATCGGCATCATTGCGGGAATAGAGGCTGTCTACCAGCTTGTATAAAAACTGGGTGCGACTAACCGTCTGACCAACCTTAATGGTAATGGTGTTGGAGTGAAAATCGGCGGGATTTCCAATACCGTAGAGGCAGGAGACACTGGAGACCACAATTACATCTTTCCTCCCCGATAACAAAGCACTGGAACAGCTAAGCCGCAATTTTTCAATATCGTCGTTGATGCTCAGGTCTTTCTCTATATAAGTGTCTGTAACAGGCATATAAGCTTCCGGCTGGTAATAATCGTAATAAGAGACAAAATATTCCACCGCATTATTGGGGAAGAACGATTTGAACTCTCCGTAAAGCTGTGCCGCCAGCGTTTTGTTGTGGCTTAGAATAAGGGCTGGGCGTTGCAGTTGCTCAATTACATTTGCCATTGTAAAGGTTTTTCCGGAACCTGTTACACCTAAAAGGGTTACTGCGTTTGTCCCCTCATTGATAGCTGCGGTAAGTTCCCTGATAGCCTGCGGCTGATCTCCTGTTGGTTTATATGGTGACTGGAGCTTAAAATCCATGGTTGTTTATTTTTCTTGTTTTTTGCAATATGTAAGATAATCGTTTAGCCTGGCTACAACTTTTTTCACCCCTTTCTATCTCCAAAATCTTTGCCAATAAATGTGAAAAATGAAGCGCTAAATATACGAAAAAGTATTATCTTTACCGTAAATTATCAAGTGATTCATCATAAAACAAAGATTATGGAAAAAGAAACAAAATCATTGCTTCCTTCGGGAGCGTTTATAATGATTGGGCTAGTTGTATTGGGCATTTGTCTGATCATGTCTGTGTGTAAATTTAAATCGTATGACCGGGTTGTATCTGTAAAAGGTTTGTGCGAGAAAGAGGTGCCGGCAGATAGGGTTACCTGGCCTCTTGCCTATAAATTGGTTGGGAACGAGCTTAGTACGCTTTATAAAGAGATTAATCAAAAAAATAGTATTATTATTAAGTTTTTGAATACGAACGGCATTGTCTCAGAGGATATTTTTGTCTCTGCTCCCCAGATTATAGATTTACAGGCAGACCGGTATGCCGATCAGAAAAGAATTTTCCGGTATAATGTAACCTCCGTAATAACCGTTGCTACCGGTCAGGTAGATAAAGTAAGGGAGATTATTAATAAACAGACCGATTTATTAGCGGAAGGTATTGCTCTCTCCAGCGACGATTATAATTATAAAGTATCTTACGATTTTACCGGACTTAATACCATTAAACCGGAAATGATTGAGATTGCTACAGCCAATGCTCGTGCAGCGGCAGAAAAATTTGCAGAAGACTCAAAAAGCAAAATAGGTAAAATCAAAAATGCGTCACAAGGACAGTTCTCGGTAAACGACCGTGATGCCAACACCCCTTATATCAAAAATGTACGCATTGTAACCAGTATTGATTATTACCTACGATAGATAGTTGATTGATGCAACATTATTGTATTTCAGCTGTTTCTGTTTTATAAAAATATATTTAAATTGATTGATTATGGAAATTAGAAATATTGTTGCCAGAGAAATTCTGGATTCCAGAGGGAATCCAACCATAGAAGTAGATGTAATGCTTGTGTCGGGAATTGCAGGGCGTGCAAGTGTTCCCAGCGGTGCCTCTACAGGTGCTCATGAAGCTCTTGAACTACGGGACGGAGATTCAAAACGGTATTCGGGACGAGGAGTACTTATTGCCGTTGAAAATGTAAATACTGCCATTGCAAACAGACTCATAGGGATGAATGCACTCAACCAACGGCAGATAGACAGGGTTCTTGTAGAACTGGACGGCACTCTTAATAAATCCAAACTGGGAGCCAATGCTATTCTGGGAGTCTCTCTTGCTGTTGCAAAAGCAGCCTCAGCCTATCTGGATATTCCTCTTTACAGATACATTGGGGGAACAAATGCCTATGTGCTACCGGTTCCCATGATGAATATTATAAACGGCGGATCCCATTCGGATTCCCCTATCGCATTTCAGGAGTTTATGATTCGTCCGATTGGAGCCAATTCTGTAAGCGAAGCTATTATGATGGGGGCCAATGTGTTCCATACTCTCAAAAAGCTCCTTTCCAAAGCCGGATTAAGCACGGCGGTTGGAGACGAGGGGGGATTTGCCCCTGCTTTTTCCGGTGCAGATCAAGCACTCAACTATATAATGAAAGCCATTGAGCAGGCAGGATATGTTCCGGCAAAAGATATTACAATTGCCTTAGATTGTGCTGCTTCTGAATTTTATCACGACGGATTATACGATTACTCTAAGTTTGAAGGAAAGAACGGCATCAGGAGAAATGCTCTGGAACAAGTAAATTATCTGGAAAGTCTTATCAATCGCTTCCCGATAGATTCCATAGAGGATGCTATGGCAGAAGATGATTGGGACGGATGGAAGCTCCTTACCGAGAGGCTTGGCAGCAGATGCCAGCTTGTGGGGGATGATCTGTTTGTAACCAATGTAAAATACCTTAAGAAAGGGATTAAAAATAAATGTGCCAATGCAATTCTGATAAAAGTAAACCAGATAGGAACTCTTACCGAAACATTGGATGCGGTAGCTATGGCGCAGCGGAATAAATATACAACCATTATTTCTCACCGTTCCGGCGAAACAGAAGATACCACTATTGCCGATATTGCCGTTGCCACCAATTCAGGTCAGATAAAAACCGGATCTATGAGCCGCTCAGATAGAATGGCCAAATACAATCAACTGATCCGTATAGAGGAAGAACTCGGGAAGGACGGTGCGTATGGAATAAAATAGAACACGATTGTTCCAAATAAAAGTTTTAGGGAGATTCCGGCTTACTGATTTTTGGTATGCCGGAATCTTATATTTGAATCATATTCTTTCATGAGCAATAAGAAAACGACTAGAGTAATGTAACAGTAATGTTCTATAGCTAAAGTGTTTCCTCCTGTTTGAATGCTATTTCAGAGAGCTCTAAGGACTTTTCTTTTATACATAATAGATGCCGACAACAATGAAAAATATTATATTCCTAATGATGTTCACTGTGATTCAAATAGTAAATTTATGATCTATTTTGGCGAGCAGCCCGAAGCATCTGATAAATAAACTTGTAAATAAGTTTTATCCGTTTGTTAAGTACGTCAAAAGTGATATGTGAGATATCATCATTTTCTTTATTGGTTAATCTAGTAATCCCGGATGTGAATAACAGTGCCGGAATTTCTTTCTCCGTAAACATCCTCTGGTCTGATAATCGGTAAAAAATATCATAGAATGATTGACTGTTGTAATAGGTAAAATCAAGATTAAGAGTATCTTCTGATATTTTATTACAGAGAGAGAGTTGTTCTGCCGCCCAATAATCCAACTTATCATTACCCAGTACCAGCAGGTAACTGGAATCTGCTCCCGGAGGGGCTAAATTACTTCCAATCTGGTCTATATTAATCATACAGTTGACTCTTTCGGGGGAAATATGCAGATTGTTTACAAAGTCTTTGCTTCCGGCATTGTTCATATTGTTGGCGTCAAAGGCCACAAATACGATATTTTTATGAATTGTCTCGTGTTTTGCCATCTGGGAAAAGGCTTTGGCTAGCTCCAGCAGGACTGCTATTCCCGATGCATTATCGTCTGCACCCGGAAATAATCGCCCGTTCAGCATTCCCATGTGATCATAATGTGCCCCAATAATAATGTAGTCGGCGGCTGATTGCCGGGACGGGATGTAGCCTATAATGTTGTTTCCGGTTAGGGGAGGGGTTCCGGGTTTCGCTTTTTTATCGGGATGAATTTGAAATTCGTGTCTGTATTTTGTGCGCCACTCCCGCAGGCCGTATTTGGCAAATTCCTTTTCTATATATTCTCCGGCTATTGCCGCACCAATGGTTCCGGCTGCCCGACCTGCTGTTTTAGGCGAGGTAAGTTCTTGTATATGATGTTTTTGCTGCTGTATGGTAATGAAAGACTCGTAGGTCCCCGATGAGTGTACCTGTGCAAATCCTGTAACCGAACAAGTGAGAAAAAAAAGTAAAGTGAAAAATCGTTGGGTGTTCATTAAAAGGTATTTCATATCTTTGCAAAAATACTCTATTTTTTCAAATGAAGCATAAGGGTTTTAAAAAGTTTCTACGAATACTTTTCATATACATTCCGCTGGGATTCTTAATCCTCACATGTTCCTGGGTTTTAATGCTCAGATGGGTTCCTGTTTATTTTACTCCGCTTATGATTGTAAGGACATTCCAGAATTTTGGAGATGATACCTACCAGACTTATAAAACGTGGAAACCGCTTCCCGATATTTCTCCCAATCTGGCAATGGCCGTTATGGCAAGTGAAGATACCCGGTTTCTGGATCATTACGGTTTTGATATGGTAGAGATAGACCATGCTTTGGATGCTCAGAAAAGGGGGAAAAAATTAAGAGGTGCAAGTACAATCTCGCAGCAAACGGCTAAAAATGTCTTTTTATTTCCGGGTAGGAGTTGGGTGAGAAAAGGTTTTGAGGCTTATTTTACGGGACTGATAGAATTATTATGGGGAAAAGAGCGTATTATGGAAGTATACTTAAATGTTGCGGAAATGGGGCGCGGAATATTTGGTGCAGAGGCGGCCGCTCAAAGGTTGTTTCAGACAAGAGCCTCCAAATTAAGTACACGGCAGGCTGCCCTTATTGCGGCAACGTTGCCTAATCCTATTAAGCGAAAGGCAAATGTCCCTACGGCGTACATAAGTGACAGGGCAGGTTCTATCCAGCGGATGATGAATTTGATTGCAAAGCCGGAGTGGCTGAATAAGAAAAGTGGCACGAAAATAGAAAAGAAACAGAAAAAAACAGGAAAATAAGCAATGAATCATTTAAAAAGACTTCTCCTTTCCGCCGCATTTTGTTGCTGCACCGCAATGTCTTTTGCGCAATACGATATTGATCAATTCTTTAATAGGGGAAGACAGTTTCTCATTGACGGGAAATATGCTACTGCTATTGAAAATTTTAATATTCTGGCACAACTGGATAGTACATTGTATGATGCTTATTTCTTTAGGGGAATTGCAAAATACAACCTGGGTGACTTTATAGGTGCGGAGAAAGATTTTAACAAATCGTTGCGGCTAAACCCTATTTATACTCCGGCTTATCATTACAGAGCCATTACCCTTAGCCGTACCGGTAAATATGATCTTGCCCTTAAAGATCTGGCAGAGGCGGTTGATTTGCGTCCCAGTTATTCCGGCCTTTATTTCAGCCGCGGGGTAACTTATTTTTTATCACAGCAATTTGAAAAGGCCATTTCCGATTTTAACCGTTTTATAAAAAATGAGCCCAAAGAGGCAGATGCTTATCTGAATCGCGGAGCCTGTTATCTCTATCTTGGAGATACGACCAAAGCTTTGAATGATTATAATAAAGCAATTAAGATTAACACATTCGATCCCGAAGGGTATATAAGACGTTCCAGAATTTATGCCATGCAGAAAAATAATGATGCCGCAATGGAAGATCTGGATAATGCATTAAAATTAGATTCAACCAATACCTTTGCTTATTTTAACCGGGCCCTTATCAAATATGATAAGATGGACATTAATAATGCAATGAAAGACTTAAACAAAGTTCTGGATCTGGATCCGGGGAATGCCCTTACTTTGTACAACCGGGCACTCATACGGGCGCAGATAGGCGATTACAACAACGCTCTGGATGATTATGACAGGGTAATTGCCGTAAACCCCAACAATGTGCTGGCCTATTTTAATCGTGCCGGGGTCTTTTTGGAATTGGGGCGTTACCGCGATGCCATGGACGATTATTCGCAGGCCATTAATCTGTATCCCGATTTTGCAAAGGCTTACATGAACCGTTCCTATGTAAAAAATCAGTTGGGACAATACACCTCAGCCAAGCAGGATGCCCAAATAGCCCAATCAAAAGTGCGTGACTATCAGAGGAAAACAGGAGACAGCCTTAGTATGGCTATCTTTGCAGATACTACCAAAAAATATGATAAATTGCTCTCGTTTGATACCGACTTTGCCAAAAAAGATTTTAATAACGAGTTGTTGCAACACCGCGATATTGATATACGGCTGAAGCCTCTCTTTAAATTTAATATTACAAAAGAGCAGAAAACGTTAATGGCACTGGAGAACAAGTATGAAAATAAAACAATGGAGAAATTCACTTCGTTAATACCGCTCCCAATAGAACTTACCGCATCCAAAGAGGGAGCAACATTTAATACCGGAGCCTATGAAGCCGAGATAAAAGGGGAGATAGACAGATTGTCTTCTATGGCGGGTGGACGCGAGAAGGATAAGATTATGGGAAAACTTATGTTTGCCCAGGCAATGATAGAGGGAAAGAAAAATCAATATAACTCTGCTTTATCTTATTATGATAAAGCGATAGAGAACGAGCCGGAACAAACTTTCTATTATATTAACCGGGGGGCGTTGCAATCTGAAATGATTGATTTTATCTCCTCTATGGAAAATAACGTACAGATTCTTACGCTGGATAATACCGGGGCTGCTCGTGCCAGAATGAAAGAACAGAATTATAAAAATTATGATTACACCCCCGCAATCCATGATATGAATAAAGCAGCCAAGCTAATGCCTGCTTTTCCATTTATTTATTATAATCTGGGAAACCTGTATTGCCTTTCCAGTGATTTGCCGGAATCCATTAACCAATATACCAAAGCATTGGATTTGTATCCGGCTATGGGAGAAGCCTATTACAACAGAGGCCTTGTTCTTATCTATCTGAAAGATAAAGAAAAAGGGTGTATAGATTTAAGTAAGGCCGGAGAACTTGGAGTACAAGAAGCCTACAGCGTTATTAAGAAATACTGCACAAAAGAGGACAACCGGTAAAAAAACTATTTTGCACTTTTTCTGTTTTTGTGAATTCTACGCAGGGAATTCATAGATTGTACGAGGACTTCATCTCTTCCTATATATCTGAATGCAAGGAAAATAAGGATGCATGAAACAATTGGAAAAACGGCGGTGATGGAGAAGACTGTTCCCTCTATTCGGGTAAAGAACTTATAGGCAATCCATCCCTGATACCCCAGCAATATAAGCATGTTGTATACGCAGAAACGCATCTGCAACATTCGGTGTCGATACAAAAAAATTGAGATAAAACTTGCTGCAAACGTAGCAATGGTAAAAACTAAAAATGGGGTATATTCCGTATATTTTACCGTAATATCGGTACTGAAAGTGAATTCATTAAAAAATAATGAAAAAAGCAAACCTGTTGCTATCAGTAAAAATAAAGTTTGTATTCTTTGTATCATCGTAGCATGTTTTTTATTGAGGTTGCAAAAATAAACAAAAAAAGTACTAAATTTGATATTTTAACGGAATTAATAAAATATATTATGGAAAAGATTGGAGCATCAGAACTTATTATCAATAACGACGGATCTATATTTCATCTGCATATTACCCCCCAGGAACTGGCGGATACTGTTATTTTGGTAGGTGATCCCGGGCGGGTAGACATGGTGGCATCGTTCTTTGAATCAACGGAATTCAGAAGAGAGTCGCGTGAGTTTGTAACCATAACCGGACGTTGCAACGGCAAGCGGATTACCGTTTTGTCAACAGGGATAGGTACCGATAATTTAGATATTGTGGTAAACGAGCTGGATGCTTTGGTAAATATAGATTTTACAACCAGAGAGATTAAACCGCAGAAAAAGAGTCTGAGATTGTTGCGTATTGGTACTTCCGGGGCAATTCAGCCCAATATTCCAATAGGCTCTTTTGTCTTTTCACATATCTCGGTAGGTTGCGATGGGTTGCTGAACTGGTATGCAAATCGCAATGAGGTGACCGATAAGCAGATGGAAGATGCTTTTGTGAGATCCGTAGATTGGGATAAACATCTTCCTGCTCCTTATTTTGTAAGAGCCAGCAATGAATTGATAGATTTGTTTAAGGATTTTACCATAAAGGGGGTGACAATCTCTGCTTCCGGTTTTTACGGGCCGCAGGGCAGGGTCTTGCGTCTGCCCCTTGCTATGCCTGATATGGTGGCAAAATTTGAGCATTTCAGTTATCAGGATTATAAAATTACCAATTTTGAGATGGAGGGCTCTGCCCTTGCCGGCCTTTCCAAAAAACTTGGTCACCGAGCCGGAACCGTATGTTGTATCATAGCCAACAGGTATCACAAGGGGGCTGCCCCCGATTACAAACCAATGGTGGAGAAATTGGTGCGGATAGCTTTGGAAAGACTTACCTCTTAAAATCCTTGTAAATTAAATCAAATGAAAAATATATATTTGTTTCTGATTACTCCACTATTCATATTGTGCGTTGT
>JAVWIB010000105.1:1334-10374 GCA_036639755.1 Bacteroidales bacterium | reverse complement strand
GCGGAACATATGTTACCTGCGCAACATCACTTAATTTTAGATCAGATTCCGGATAGTCACGGCTTGTATCAATGATGATAAGACTGGACGAGGATGTTTGATCCGAACATCCGAAAAATAAAAACAGAGATATTACAATGGAAAGCAACATGGCTTTTTTTGTAAAAATACCGTTATAGAATATAGATATAATGCTCATAACAATCTATTTAGGTTAAAATACTTAATGTAATGGAACACTTATTGTGGATAAAACGGGAGAAAACAACAATCTTCTCCCGTTAGAATTGCTTTCCGGGATAATCTCCATTAATACAGTGCTTTAGTTAGACGTATCCATTAGAATATCAGCCATTATACCGGTATCTATTTGCCCTCCAGACTCATTAAAGAACACTGCCTGATCTTGCGAGCTGGAACATCCGCAATTATCGCAAATATGGGCACAAATACAAGAGGGCAGACTTCCTCCATGAATAGAATTCTGCTGAAATTTATCTAAAGCATGTTTAGATAAATTTGATAAAGAAAGTTTTTTCATCCTAAAAATTGTTTTAAGTGTTTAAAAAATATTTATGGTGCAGAGATTATAAGTCTTTGCTATAAATTCATAATTTGAAACAGGGGGACAAAGCCATCTGAACCGGCATTTATTACAAGGTTCTTCATTTCTAACGTTACGCCAAGCAACAGACTCATCTAATTCTTTATAAATAATCTCATATAGAGAATCATCAATTGTTCCCAATGGATTACGGTTAACATTGGAATAAATATGGCCGTCAGGTAAAATAGTTAATTTGCCAAAATAATTAGTATTCAATTCCATATTAATAAAAATATCTTGTTTGGATCGCTTTTGCAATAATATCTCCTCTTTGGTAATAAATACATTTTTCTTAAAAAATTCAAGATTCTCTCCGGTATAAATTGGCACCAACTCAATACTTTTCTCTTTATCTGTATTCTCCAGCAGGAATTGCTCCGCTATATTTACCTCGGTTTCAGAGGTTATTAAGCACACAGAGTCATAAGATGGATTTATACTTTTAAGGAAGCAGCCCTTGTATAGGACGATAATGTTAAAATCGGGCATAATAGCCTCAATAGTATCTTTATTATTACAGAAATCTTCATATAAAATATAAAAATTCACCCGAATATCAAGATGTCGTAACATTTGAAATAAGTTTAGGTATTCAGATATAATTTTGGTATCTCCCAGTAAATTAATAACATCCAAAGCACCTCCCTGGGTGCTGTCTATCAATTTTAGTAATTTCTCCTCCACTAATTTTCCACTACATGCAATCGGATAGATAGTCTGCTTGTAATTGTGATCTTCAATATGTTTATGTCCCGATAAGTAAATAGTTATTTCATGTAAATACTGTAAGATATAACCGGCTCGGCCTTTCCCATAATCATATCTGATTGAATCTATATCTCTGTTTATTTTTAAAACCGGCGGATAAGATACAGGCCGCTTTTCAAAAGAAGTTTTTACTACACTTCCAAAGCCTCCATTTATGATGTCATCTAAAACCTGTTTGTACTGTACAAGAATCGTATCGTCTATTTTAATACAATATGAATTTTCTAACTGCATAAGGTTGTTTTGTAATTGTTGTAATATGGAATCGCTCTTTATTTCCAAAACATTATGATTTGCAGTGCTATATAGAAGCATTGTATCTTTCCCATTAAAAAAGAATGTATCGGGATATAAGTACAAATAGTTATCGCCCATAATTATTTTATTGTTTTAATTTGGTATACTTTATCTAATAGCTGAGGATTTTCTCTTAATAAGTTAAGATTCAATTTTATCTTATCCCCTTTTTTATAGGATGAACAATTCATTGTTTTATATAAATCATCTATGCGATAAATACATACCGGACATCGTGTATTTGTAATGCAATCTACGCATTGATGCATGTATTTAAAAATATCTCTATTGTAGTTGTCAGTCAATTGCTCTAAATCAAGCTCTACTCCTTTGTCATTAACCTTACCTGAAAAATATTCGTGATCAATTCGTTCACATTGTAATATTTTCCCATGCACAGTAATAAACATCCTTTTTGAAAAAGGGAGACAGCTCCCTGTTGGATAAGCCCCAAGATCTTCTTTCTTAAACAATAATTCATGAAAATCATAAAAAACATTCCCGCTTTCAGATTCAAATGTTTTATAAAAACGAGATATCACAGGGGAGGATAGTAGGCTGGCCTCTTCTATTTCTTTTATCTTACTGTCAGAGATCCGACAAAAACTGCCGGAGTAGTCATTACAAATATTTCTGTACTCATCCAAAGTATCTTTATTAATACCGGAATCGCTTAATGCTGATATTTTTGGCGTTTTCGAAAAATTGGTTTTGAAAAAATCATAAATGGATTCTATATCGTTTCTTGAATGTAAAACGGAATTGAAAGAGATGTTTTTTTCAAAAAAAACCGGGTATTTTTTCTGGACAAGTTTCATATTTGCATATACATCTGCAAAAGAACTTTCTCCGTTTTTATAAAGGCGAAATCCTTGTGCCCATTCATCTCCATCAAAACTAATTAATAAAGAAAAATCTTTCTCTACCAGATAATCGATATATCTATCCAATAAAGTAGCATTTGTTGTCATTGAATAGGAGATAGCTCTGCCAATATTCTCAAAAGATTCTATATAGGAAACAATTTCTTTTATCAGATGAAAATTCAGCAAAGGTTCCCCTCCATAAAATCCGATATTTAATCTTGTCGGGAATACAATTGATGAGTGTGTATTCCAAAAATCAGCCAAATAATCTATTATGTTTTTGGCATAGTTAAAACTTAGATAGTTATTTTCTCTGGGATCGTAACCGGTGTATAAGTCGGAGAAAGCACAATATTTACACTTTAAATTACAAGCATCGGTAACTTCAAAAATAATTTGTGGAAGATGGCTTAAATTATAAATAGCTATCCCTTTTTGCATCCTTATGAATTTTTTATTTTCCATTTTTCAATTATTTTTTAAAACGATAAAATAAAAAGGGGCATTTGGAACCTCACTGCGAATTTATAATAATTTTTTATACAATACAAGAGTTTTAAAAAAAATATTTCGTAGTCCCATCCGTAAACTTTCCGGCCTAGAGTATCTAATATAAAATTACCCAACGTATCATAAAGGAGAATCTGCGCAAATATGGAACTTTGCGGTTAAGTAATCACTTAATTTTAGATCAGATTCCGGATAATCACGGCTTGTATCAATAATGATAAGACTGGACGAGGAGGTTTGATCCGAACATCCGAAAAATAAAAACAGAGATGTTACAGAGAAAAGCAACATAGCTTTTTTTGTAAAAATACCGTTACAAAATAAAAATATAATGCTCATAACAATCTATTTAGTAAATAGATATACCAATATTTTAATATTAAATCCTTATTCCTAGGGAAAAAGCATTAAAATTCCCAATTCTTTTGCAGCTTGTAAGTACTGCTGCGCTCATAACTTAATTTTATTTAATTTAGCCTCCCAATAATTAGCTCAGGATTAGCTTGGTCATTTTCACCAAACCTATAACAAATAAGATTACCATTAGAATCAACTGTTATTGGTATTGCATCTAATTTATATTTATCCATTTTACCATTTGTTATATTATAAAAATAGGCATTTTTATTATCATCAGTATAAATAATAAATTTATCAGTTATCCCCAACAATCCAATTTTTTGCATTTGCTTAAATGGGTCCAAAGGTTTTGATGCAAAAAATGATTTACTAGTTTGTAAACGTGCATCTTCAATAGCAGCATATTTACCTAAATCAAACACATAAACAGGAGTTAAATGATATTTTCCACTTCTCTCTTGTAATGAATAAATTGTATCATTTAGGGTTGTTTTATAGAACAGTTCTTTCCCGTTTTCTACAAATTGCCCCTCTTTAAAATACCAATTAATATTTGCAGCCTCTTGTAAAGGGTTTATATGCGGAATAGAATCTTTTAATTGCAAAGCATCTCTACGTGTAGATAAATTGGCAAAAACCAGCATTGATCTCTTTGGAGCCGGTCCTTTATCGGGAGAAAAAGTAACTATATCGCCGTTTTGTAAAACATAAACATTACTCACATTAGATTTTAAATAGCTATCCATCTGCAAATTAGATATATGCTCTCCATCAGGTGTATAGATTAAAATTTCATATTTAATATCCATCAAATACACATTTCCATCTTTCTCCCATATATTTAATAAATAACTATGTTCATTTGCTCCTCTACCATAAGAACTAATTGTGTTTAGGAATTTGCCATCTTTAGAAAAACGCAAACATTGCTTCTCGCCATTATTAATTACATAGCTATCATCCAATTCTATAACTCCATTTATAGCAGAAATTAAAGAGTTATTACTAGTTTCTAATTTAATTACTTTTATCTTTTTAAGAATATTTTCTGTTTTAATCTCTTGAGCCGGAGCTTCTACAGATTCTTGTGCAGAGATAATTATAAGTTCTTCGTTCTGCTTTGAACAAGCACAAAGGCACTTTACAAGCAATAAAAAAAATAGTATCCGCTTCATTTCATTTTATATTTTATCAAGATAGACCTATTATCCGTATCAGAAACATTTTTTACGGAAAGCAACTCGTTCGGTAAAAATCCCTGAAATAATTTCTTCCCCGGCACAATAGCACTATACTCATCTGCAACATTTGTAATCTCTATATTTTGCATATACTCTTTTGTTTGAGTATTATACAATGCCAAAAACTGTTTACCTTTTTTACCTTCCATTTGGCTAATGCTATAGGATATAAACAGGTAGTTTCCGCCACATACAATCCATTGTAGATTAATTTTACTTTTTTGTAAAGCCATTAATTTATCTATAGTAAGCTCTTCATAGCCAAATCTATAATCGCCTAATTGCATTAAGAATGATGGTGTGAGTTTTTTATTTTTTAATACATATACCGTATCATTAAAATAATTGTAGATAAAAGGATTCACCCTATCTCCAAAGCTAAATATTTTACACATGATTGCCTCTTCTGGCAGCATACTCCTATCTTTTGTAGAAATAGCACTCATTGTTCCATCCATTTCATTATATTGTAATAAGTCCATTCCCGATGAATTATTAGATGCATAAAAAATTAAAGTATCCTGATTGGGAAAAAATGAGGTCAGATATAAAAGAGAATCACTTAATTGAGGTTTACAGGAGTTTATAAAACGTCCTTGATTATCATATTTTAATACCGTCTGGCCGGGAAAATCAAAAACAATTACACTACTATCCTTTTTATTAGAATAAATTCCACCCACCGATAAATACTCTCCGGGCCCTCTACCCGTTGCACCAATCTGTCTGACAAATTTACCGGCTTTGTCATACTCATAAACTACAACTCCATCCGATACAACAAAATACGCATTTTCGGATTCATATAGCAATGTTATACCTCCTATAATTGGAGCAGAAGAGGAGGTATCCAACTGAATCATAGATGTTTTTTCCACAATTGAATCAATAGGAATTGATTGAGTAACATCTTTCTTAGGGAAATCAAATACTAGAAATCCCGACATCTGATCTTGTTGCTCCTTACAAGAAGCAATCATAAAAACAGACACTATGAATAGAATAAGTTTTTTCATAATTGAATTGTTTTTTTCTTTAAGCAATCCAAAGTTACGAGTTAATTTTTATTTTACAAATTTATTTTTTTATCGTAACCGTCCAAAAAACGATGTCTTCTTTGCTCCGGGTTTTGTGGAAGCGAGATCGTTATGGCCATGTCCGTTAATCCTGCTCAACACCGTATAGCTTGTAAATCCTTTTGCCTTGTCAACTTCCCATTTTTATTTATCTGGCCGCCACAATCCGCATATTTCCCTCCAGCACAACATGCCCCAATGAGGCCGGGAGAAATACACATTCCATGTTATCCAATGTTAGAGAGTTATAGCCGGAACCGGCGGTAGCCTTATCCTGCCATTTTACAAAACCACCTCCCTCAATACTCACAAGTACCACAAAACTATCAAGCGCAGCATAATTAAAATCCAGTGCTCCGTTTACACAAAGCTCATTCACGCAAAAGTAATTGCATCGCACCAGATCTCCCGGTTCTACAACTCCCACCCTGCCGCAAGGTTGCTGAACAACGCTATAATCAATGGCATCTACAGCCAGTTCCGTATGCAGTTCCCTCCCGTTTCCGGCAATATCCCGTCTGCCATAATCATAAATACGGTAGGTAATATCGCTGCTTTGCTGCACTTCCAGAATAAAGCAACCGCCTCCAATCGCATGCACTCGGCCTGCGGGAAGAAAAAAAACATCGCCCGGCTGCACCTTGCAATTATTGAGTACCTGCACAATGGTATTGTTTTCTACTCCGGCAATATACTCATCCTTTGTAATCTCTTTTTTGAATCCCGATAACAATTTAGCCCCTCCCCCGGCTCCCAATACATACCACATCTCATTTTTTCCCATACAACCGTGACGCTGCTGCGCCAAGAGATCATTGGGATGCACCTGAATGCTTAAATCATCATTTGCTTTAATAAACTTTATAAGTAACGGGAATTGATCCCCAAACCTATCAAACACTTGTTTTCCAACTATATCGACTCCGTACTCCACAATAAGCGAAGGGAGTGTACGCCCCGCATACTCTCCGTTCATTACTTTAGACTCACTCCCCTTAATTGCAGAAACAAGCCACTCCTCACTTCCCCATATAGGGGTCTTTCGTACACTTTTAAACTTAAAAGGATACATCGCTCCTAATTGATTAATTCCGTAACTTCGACTCATTTCTTTATTTTTATTTGGAATCCAACTCCCCCAAAGCATACGCATAGGCCCCCAGACTTATGGCTTTCTCGGTTCCTATTTTGGAAATTCCAACACCTACCCGGCTCATGGTATCATATACAATCTCTTTTCCTAATGGGGTAAATATGCTCTTTCGTTCCCCTTTTGCAAACAATGCCATTTGAGAAGAATCTTCCAGATTAAAAACTTTTTGTACCAGCCGCGGATAAACACTACCGCTTTTTGCCGTAAAGTTTTCGTTCATGGCCTCAAACATGGCCGGCATAAACAAACCGGCCGCCCCCGAGACACCGCCCCCGATAACCGCCAGGCTATCGGTGATGGTGAGCATGTTGGTTAAAGCGAAACCCAATGCTCTTCCTAATTTTTTATAAGCCTCCAAAGCAGCATTTCGGTTTCCGGTCTTCACCCCTTTGGCAATCTCATAAACATCTTTTGGGGTAATCTCTCCGGTTTCTCCGCTAAGGAATTTATAATTGCAGCACACCGCACGAATACTTATCTCCTCCTCAATATTTACGCTATTATCCTCACAACTAGAGAGTAACCACACTTCCGTACCCGCCGAATTATCTCCAATGTACAACTGTCCGTTGCAGACAATTCCCCCGCCGAAGCCGGTTCCAAGGGTAAATCCAATCAGATTTTTAAATTGTTTTGCAGACCCGGCCTCTTGCAACTGCTTGTTAATCATGGGGAGAAATCCGCATAAAGCCTCCCCGTAAGCATACAAATCGCCGTCATTATTAATAAATACAGGAATCCCAAACTCCTCTTCTAAAATAGCCTTTAACGGCACGCCACCTTTAAAAGCCGGGAGGTTTTTAAGGTCCCCGATAATTCCATTCGGATAATCGGCGGGGCCGGGGAAAGCAAAACTAATGGCATGGGGTGCCAGAGGTAACTGTAACATTACCTCCTTAAACCCATGCTTAATATTTTTGATACATGTTTCCAGATTATCGCCGCACGAAGGCATTCTTACAGGCTTTACAACCTCCTGCATCTGCCCTATTGCCCCAAACACCAGATTTGTTCCTCCGGCATCCAGAGTCATAACAATGCGTTCGTCATTCTTATAATCTTTCATAGCTAGTTAGTTTTTAGAATATTTTAAGGTCTTTCCACTTTCAGACAAAGATGGCGGATAAGCCGCTTTATCTGTTCCCCATTTAGTAGGGGTAGCACTCATCACATATTTGATTTCAGCACCGTTCTTAAGATCTTCATAGCTGAACCAGGTCTTTTTCCACTCTTTTCCGTTCAGATACACTTTCTTAATATAAAAATTCTCTGCGCTCCAGTTTTCGGTAGTCACTTTCAGCTGTTTTCCCCCGTCCATATTCATGGTTACGGCAGCAAGAGCCGGAGAACCAATAGGATACACTCCGCTAGATGGAGCAATAGGATAAAATCCCATGGTATTAAAAATATACCAGCAAGACATCTGCCCGCAATCGTCATTTCCGCAAAGGGCATCGGGAGTATTTCCATACTGGGTATTTACCAGCAGGCGGACAAGTTTCTGCGCTTTCCATGGCTCGCCAATGTAATTATACAAATACGGAATATGGTGGCTAGGCTCGTTACCGTGCCAGAAATTACCAAAACTGCCATGTCCTTTTGCTTGAATAGGAGGAAGATTCCCTTTTTTATCAAACATAAATACGGAATCCAGTTTCTCCTTAAACATAGCAACTCCACCCATCTCATTTACAAGCCCCTGCACATCCTGCGGAACATACCAGGTATACTGCCAGGTACTCCCCTCGGTATAATCTTTCCCTTTTCTGTGGTTTGTTTGTCTCCAGTTACCGGCAAGATCGCGGCCTCTCATAAAATGACCTTGAGGATCAACTAAGTTCTGATAAGAAAGAGCTCTGTTAATAAAGTATTTATAATCCTCTTCCTTGCCTAATTTCTTAGCAGCCATTGCAATGGTATAATCGTCATATGCATATTCAAGCGTTTTTGAAACAGCCTCAGGCTCTTTATCAAACGGAACCCAGCCGTTGGTGCGATATGCCTCAAGGGCATCATAATCTTTATTCATGGCAGTTGTTTTAATAGCCTCGTATGCTCTCTCATAATCAAACCCTTTCACATCTTTTACAATTGCATCTGCAATAACCGGAACGGCATGATACCCAATCATACACCATGTTTCATTTCCGTAAAACGCCCAG
>JAVWIB010000105.1:0-1324 GCA_036639755.1 Bacteroidales bacterium | reverse complement strand
TAGGGAGTAATTTATCCACACTCTGGTCATAATAAGCCAGCATGGAATTAATCATATCCGCATTACGCTCTCTTTGTACAAAATTAAACAACGGATGCACCGCCCTGTAAGTATCCCACAACGAGAATACGGTATAATTCTCAAAATGATCTGCCTTATGAATGTTTGCATCATGGCCTCTGTAATCTCCGTTGGAATCTTCATATACAAACGGATGAATGAAAGCATGATAAGCGGCTGTATAAAATGTCTCCTTCTCGGTTTGAGTTCCCTCTACCACAAATTTACCAAGTTCTTTCTCCCAAAGCTTTTCCCCGTCCTGTTTTACGCAATTAAAATTCTTTCCGTTGAGTTCAACCAGATTCGCCAGGGCATTGGAGGCACTTACGGAAGAGACTGCAACTTTCACATCAATCTCTCCCCCTTTCTCCACGCCAAAATCCATCCAAGCCTGAATGTTGGTTCCGCTATAGGTCTGGCTACTTCTGAAACGTCTGGTATTATAAATAATCGGTTGCCCCTCACCAACAATTCCAAAACGCTTGAACGGTTGAGAAAACACGGCAGCAAAATAAACATAACGCTCTCTTCCCCATCCTTTTACAAGCCTAAATCCGGTAATGGTACTGTCGTTCTCAAAACGAACGCTGCTCCATGTAGCCGCCCACTGCAACGAGTGGAAAAGATCTACAATCACATAAGCGGTATCGGTCTGAGGATAGGTAAAGCGGAACATTCCGGCTCTTTTTCCCGATGTCATTTCGGCTTTTACCCCAAAATCCAACATATCCACGGCATAGTAGTTTGCACCGGCAATCTCTTTATCATGAGAATATCGCGAACGGTATCCGCTGTCGGGAGCTTTTTTATCTCCGGCAACAAATTGTTTTGCTCCGGTTCCGGGAATAAATAAGAAATCGCCCAGATCGGGAATACCGGTTCCGCTCAGATGGGTAAGGCTGAATCCCAAGATAGTAGAATCAGAATATTCATACCCGGCGGCAGAGCCCCAATCTCGGGTATCGGTATCGGGACTTATCTGTATTCCCCCAAAAGGGATCTGTGCTCCGGGATATACATTCCCGTCATTTTGTGTTCCCACAAGCGGCTTTACATATTGTACCAAAGAGTGGTTGCAGCATTGCGCAGTGGGTTGTTTTTTACTTTGGGCATTCCCCTCATTGGGAAGCGAGAAAGCAACGGCCCCAGCCAAAAACGGAAGGATTGCTTTTTTGGTAAGTGATAAAAGCATGTTCTTATTTGTCATTTTTCTGATAGTTTAAAGTTTGTTTAGGTGAAGATAGCGAAGGTGGTACGGCAATTT
>JAVWIB010000104.1:0-10395 GCA_036639755.1 Bacteroidales bacterium | reverse complement strand
TGAACGAAATAATAAGCTATACAAAGAATAGTCGTTCCAGTCAAAGAAAAAGAGCAAAAATAAAAGAGTAACAATGTAATATTACCACAAAATGACAATATATTTAACCAATATATATTCTTGATTATAAATAAATTAGAGAAATAGAACAACAATGTGGTGTCAAATAAATATTTTTTGAGAAAAAAGTTACAATAATATTTTATGACCCACAAGCATACATAAAAATACAGCCATATAACTCATTGATATAATGAGATATACGGCTTATTTTTTGATTTTAGGTGTCAAACTTGAGATATTTTTTGGTGCATTATGCAATAGGATGGAATATTTTAGTCGTAACCGCCCACTGTAGAGCATATTGCCCCGAAACTGTTGCGACAGTACCTTTGCAGGCAATTATCATATAGGAAGTTTATATCTGTATACCGTTTCGTTATTCCACTGAATGCCATAAACGGTTTTCTCAGACTCATCATAAGATATAGTATTTATTGGATAATCTAACTCCAATACTTTTTTGATACTTCCATCCCAGTTAAGCAGATGAAGGAATCTCTTATTATTATCGTTGTATAGCAGACAGATAAAATTATCAGTCGAAAATGAGGATAGATAATATTGTTTTCGTTGCTCTAATGATGTGTTTTTAATTTGGCCATGAGATGGAATATTACCGGAGACACATACCGCAAATGATTTTTGAGAAGCATTGATGGAGTAAAAATAAATACAGTTAAAAAATAGCATACCAGTAATATAATAAGGATGGGCCGGATGATACGAATAAGTTGCCGATACATCCGTAAAGTTTATTCTTGTATTAAACAACCTTCCTATCGTATCCAGAGAAGATCCTTTGGTGTTATAATGTAAAAGATTTACATTATTCTCTTTTAAAGAGATTGCTACGTATAGCATATTTTCGTTATCAATACGAGATGCTATAATAGCTCCTGTTTTACCACTTACACTTGTATTAAATTCATACTCAATAATTGGTTTCCCCTGAGATAAACTCTTATCCAAATTTAGACAAATTATCTTTCTCATAGCATTGGTCTCCATCCAGACTTCGGTATCTGAGGAATTTTGTGAAAATCCCATGAATGATGCCAGAAAATACTCATTTGGGCCCCTCCCTTTTTGCAAGATTTCCTTAAATATAATTTGTCCCGTATGCTTATCACATACCACAAGTAAAGGTCTGTCCTCAAATCTTGAAAAAAACAACATATAATTTCTTTTTACGTATATGTCTGTAAATCCAATGCATTCTGTACGAAATGGCTCTCCTGTTAATTTTTCGGTTAATACATTATTATAATTATGTTCAATAATTTCCCCTTTAAAAACAGTATTATTACCCTTACATGAGCTCAACAACCCAATAATTAATGTTATGTAAATAATTCCTTTCATTTCTAGAGAGATTATAATAATAAAATTATTTTTTCAAGTACCTGTGATATAAAGATTTCAATTTATTATTGTCCAGCGGTATCCCTGATAATAAAACCGTATCACTTACAGTTAAAAATGTCTGGAAGTAATTTACTTTAGGCAGTGTTGGATTCTCTAAATATTTCTGGCCATCTCCTAAGAAGATTTACTTTACATTCACTACAATTCACGGAATCAACATAGGTTATGATTTTATATTTATTTTCAATATATTCTTTAACTGATATTGAATCAGACAATTGAAAAGGAATTAAATCGATATTTGATAATGATATGTGCGTGCCTAAAAATGTTTTTAAAATATTCTTTATTTCTTGGCTACTATCATTTACACATGAAAACAATATTAAAACAATAAAATATAGAAATAGTCTATGCAATTTCATCTTCATTCATCTTTAAAAGCAAATATACATAATTTTTTAATTTAGAAGCTATTTTTTTAATTAAAAAAATAATGTTATATATATTTATAATTTACTAAAAACCAATAGGCTAATTGAATGTATTTCGTGACTTTATGACAACCAATTAAATAGAGTTATGAAAGGATACTCAACCAAGTTTACTGATAAACAGTGGCAAGTTATAACAAAAATCGTAGAACCGCAACTTAAAAAGTGAAAATATAGCCTTAGAAATTAAGATAGAATGGGCAGGTTAGCATTTTATAGGCGGCGGTATAGCAATTCTCTTCCATTATAATTAATTGCTCTTTTACAGATGTTGGAAATACATTGGCGGCGGTGGTCAATTCAAATTCCATTAAATATCTTTTGGGTAGCTTACGGGTGGTAGTATGTACCTTGCATAGGCGCACAGGGGCAAGTACGGGTTTGGACTGAGATGGCTCGTATTCCATTTTTTCACGGGCAGTATTAAGCAGGAAGTTTATTTTTTGCATAAATTGCTCGCCCTCTTCCGCCGGGAGGATAATGGCAAGCCTACCCCCCTCTTTAAGAAGCATAAGGGAATATTTTATGATTTCGCTTTGCGATAGGGTATCGGTATGGCGGGCATTGGATCTGGCCTTATGGGGTGATTTAAGGGAATCTATAAAATAGGGAGGATTCGAAAAGATAAGGTCGTATTTATTGCAGATAGAGGATGTTGAAGATATTAACTGTGCGTACTGTTGCAGGGAGGAGTGTTGTGCTTTAAGAAGAATACCACCGTCTGCATTTTTCCATGGAGAGTTTGCAAAATTTTCTACAGCATCTTGATGCGATTCAAAATCTATTTCCAAAGCATCTATAACCGTTGTTATTCCAACATTTTGTGTTTGAGATAGCCGCTGGGCGGCCATGAGTGCTATTAATCCGGTACCGGTACCTATATCCAACAAATGGATTAGAGCAGAATGCTGAAAATCTTCCATGATTGCATGTGGAGGATGCATTCTTGCATCTGGAGAATACGTTTGTGCCTGTGGAGTTTCCATTCGCTCATGCGGTGCTTTTGTTTGTGCCTGCGGTAATGTCATCCAAGCTCCCAATAACACGCCATCCGTATTTACCTTCATGGCGGAACGCTCTTGTTTTATTGTAAATTGTTTAAATTTAAATTCCATTCGGGAGGTATGTTTTAGAGCATGGCACCGTCTTTCATCTCAAGGCAGCGATCGCACATTTGGGCAAGGTCTTTTTCGTGCGTTACAATAACAATGGTCTGACCGTATTTTTTTCGCAGATCAAAAAACAGGTTGTGGAGCTCCTCTTTGTTTTTGCTATCGAGGTTCCCCGACGGTTCATCGGCGAATAAGACGGCGGGGTTATTGATGAGGGCTCTGGCTACGGCTACACGTTGCTGCTCGCCACCGCTCATTTGGGCCGGTTTATGAGTAATCCGCTCTTTGAGTCCAAGATCCGTAAGAAGCTCGGCTGCCCTTGCACGTGCCTCTTTCTCATTGGTTTTAGCAATAAGGGCCGGCATCATAACATTTTCCAAAGCGGTAAACTCCGGGAGCAGGTGGTGAAACTGAAATACAAATCATATTTTTTTATTTCTGAATACCGATAGCTTATCGGATGAGAGGGCGCAGATATTTACGCCGTCTATGATAACCTCTCCGTTATCGGGATGCAAAAGAGAGCCCATAATCTGCAGCAAAGTGGATTTTCCGGCTCCGCTGGCCCCTACAATACTAACAATCTCCCCCTGGGCAATTTTGAGGTTGATCCCTTTTAGTACTTGTAACTCCCCGTAGGATTTTTTTATGTTTTTACACTCAATCATGGTGCGAAGATAATGCTTTTTGTAAAAAGGGTACTCAAAAATTTCTTCTTGAGCACCCTTCCCTTTTAAAACTATTATATCATGAAAAACAATAGGTCTTTTAATCTTCTTTCTCCGTTGCTTCGTATGCTTTCAATAATTTATCCTGAACCTCGGCAGGTACTTGCTGGTAATCTGCATAAGTCATGGTAAAGGTGGCACGTCCGCTGGTTAAAGAGCTTAAGGTTGTGGAGTATTTGTAGAGTTCGGCAAGAGGAACACGGGCTTTCAGAACTTCAAAGCCACTCTCGCTGCTCATTCCCTCTATCATGGCACGGCGATTCTGCAAATCACTCATTACATCTCCCATGCAGTCTCCCGGTACAAATACTTCTATGTTGTAAATAGGTTCCATAATTTTAGGGCCGGCTTTCTTAAATGCCTCCTTAAATGCGTTTCTTCCGGCAAGTTTAAATGCAAGTTCGTTTGAATCTACCGGATGCATCTTACCATCGTAAACATAAACTCTTATATCACGTGCGTAAGAGCCGGTAAGAGGCCCTTCGGTCATTTTTTCCATAATGCCTTTAAGGATGGCAGGCATAAATCGGGCATCTATAGACCCGCCTACAATACAGTTGTAGTATTCTAGTTTTCCACCCCATTCCAGAGGATATTCCTCTTTCCCTTTTACGTTAAGAATAAGATCTTGTCCGTTTATCTTAAATTTATTGTTTTGAGGTGTTCCCTCTACAAACGGCTCTATTAACAGATGTACCTCTCCAAATTGCCCTGCTCCACCCGATTGTTTTTTATGACGATAATCGGCTGCGGAAACTTTGGTAATGGTCTCACGGTACGGAATTTTTGGAGCGTAAAGTTCTATATCCAGTTTATGAACGTTGTTAATAACCCATTTAAGGATGTTAATATGATGCTCGCCTTGTCCGCTCAGGATGGTTTGTTTAAGCTCTTTTGAATATTCCACCAAAATAGTAGGGTCTTCTGCATTCGCCCTGTTTAGAACTTCACCCAATTTCTCTTCATCTTTTTCCTCTTTTGCCCGAATGGCGGTTCTGAATTTAGGTGCAGGGAATTTGGTTGGTTTGAATACATATTCGCAATTACCCGCATTAAGGGTCTGACCTGTTTTTACCGATTTTAGTTTTACGGTACATGCAATATCTCCTGCAAGTACCTCTGTTACTTTCTCCCTTTTCTTTCCTGCAGCAGCATAGATAGCGGCAATTCTCTCTTTTGCCCCTGTTTCCGGATTGATAAGATCCATCCCCTCTACCAGCTTCCCGGACATTACCTTAAAGTAAGATACATCACCAAGGTGTTGTTCCATTGCTGTTTTATAGACAAAAACAGAGGTTGGCCCGTTTACGTCTACTTTTATCTTGGTACCGTCTTTTAATTCGTTTTCGTTTTTATCGGGAGCCGGAGCAGCATTAATGGCAAACTCCATAATTCTTTTTACCCCTATGTCTTTTTTGGCAGATAAGCAGAATACCGGCATAATATCCCCCTTTTGCATTCCCACTTTCATTCCGGCTCTTATCTCATCTTCTGTAAGGACTCCTTTATCAAAGAATGTTTCCATTAAGGTTTCGTCATTCTCGGCACTCATCTCAACCAGATTCTGATGCAGAGCTTGAGCCTCCTCTATTTGATCTTCCGGAATATCAAAAGCTTCCCTGGTTCCGTTATCATCTTTAAATTTGTACATTTTCATTTTTAGTACATCAATAAAGCAATTGAATCCGGTTCCCGGATTAATAGGATATTGTACCAGAACGATTTTATTCCCGAACCTGTTTTTTAAAGAATCCAATGTTGCCTGCCAATCTTGTTTCTCATTATCCAGTTGATTGACACCTAAAATAAGAGGCTTGTGATGTTTTGCGGCATGACGGGCAAAGATCTCCGTTCCAACCTCAACTCCCTGGCATGCATTTACAAGCAGAATGCCTATTTCGGCTACGGAAAACGCCGAATAAACGCCGCTTACAAAATCGTCCGAGCCCGGAGTATCTATAATATTAAATTTTGTCTCTAAAAATTCTGTATATAATAAAGTAGAGTAGATAGACCTCTGGTAGATCTGTTCTATCTCCGTATTATCACTGATTGTATTTTTTGCTTCTATTGTCCCTCTGCGGTCTATAACTTTTCCTTCAAACATCATAGTCTCGGCCAAAGTGGTTTTACCTGATTTAGAACTTCCTAAGAGGACAACGTTTCTAACATTGTTGGTGGTATAAGTTTTCATCTTGGTTTAAATTGTATTTAAATTGTTTATAGTTAATTGTTTACGCTTTCTAAAAACTAGAGCATTCAAATTTAACATCTTTTTTTCACAAATGCAAGACATAGCAAGAATAACAACGTAAGTCTTTGAATAAACGTACTAAATATCTTGAATAATCACTATTTTTGTAAACAAATTTTATTAGAAATGGATCAGTTGAAAATCAACGGGCACCGTCTCCTCCCTTATATGACGGAAAATATTCTTGAAGCGGGATGCGATGAAGCCGGCAGAGGATGCCTTGCCGGAGCTGTTTATGCCGCTGCCGTTATTTTATCTCCCACTTTTTATCACCCGTTATTAAATGATTCCAAACAGCTTACCGCCAAACAGAGAGAACTGCTGCGCCCTATTATAGAGAAAGAAGCTATTGCCTGGGCTGTTTGTGCAGTGTCGGCACAAGAGATTGACCGGATTAATATTTTAAAAGCCTCCATTACAGGAATGCACCGTGCACTGGATATGCTTAGCGTGCAGGCGCAAGCCATTCTGGTTGACGGGAACCGTTTTTATAAATATGGTAATACTCCACATACGTGTGTTGTAAAAGGGGATGGAAAATATGCCAGTATTGCCGCCGCTTCTGTGCTGGCCAAAACCCACAGAGATGAATATATGCTTAAACTTGCAGCGGAATATCCGCAATACGGCTGGGACAGAAATATGGCTTATCCCACCAAAGAGCATCGGGAGGCTATCCGCAAGTATGGGGTAACACCTTATCATCGTATGAGCTATAAGCTATTGGAAGATCCTGTATTATTTTAATACCTGTTGCGGTTAACGCATAATAGCTGTTGCAGCTAAAGCAGCAAGGAGCTTTCCCGCCCGGGACATGCATTTACTCTCATCCGGCTCCATATCGCAGATTGAATAGATTTTGATTCCCGATAATTTTTTATCATCCTCCCCCATTGCATTTTTGCCGCAAAACAACAGGACGGGCTTTTGCCGGACGGATGCTAATTGCAGCACCCCGTCTATGACTTTCCCTTGCATACTTTGGGTGTCTATTTTTCCCTCACCGCTGATTACCAAATCCGATTGGGCAATTCTTTGGCTCAGGTTGGTAAGTTCCGCAAAGAAGCTCCAGCCGCTGATAAGCTCCGCCCCCAGAAAATACAGGGAGGCAAAGCCGACTCCCCCCGCAGCTCCGGCTCCGGGGGTTGCATCCGAGGCGGTTCGGGTTCCCGAATAATTGGAAATATTTAAATTATCGGGAGTAACGGAATGGCCCCGGAGCCGTACTCTTTCTGCAACAGAGGCATATTGAATCATTCCGGCCTCTAATTTTTGCAACATGGTTTTGTCCGCCCCTTTTTGCGCTCCGTATACCATGGTTGCTCCGTTTGCTCCAATAAGAGGATTGGTAACATCACAGATTACTTTTAAGGTAACAGGGATGTTATTCAGGATAAGGGGAGCATCCCCTAAGGTTAACATAGCAGGTGGCGGTACTATATTTACAATGTGCTCCAGATCTTTCCCGCACATATATTGATTGGTTACAGGTTTTCCGTTTGTACCCAGAAAACCGAATCCCAAAGCCTGCAACATCCCAGTCCCCCCATCGTTGGTGGCACTTCCCCCTATGGAAAGGGTTATCTCTGCGGCTCCCCCTGCAGCCGCATGTCTGATAAGTTCCCCCAAACCATACGTTGTTGTGTGGAGGGGATTCCGCTGCTCTTGTGCTAATAATTGCAAGCCCGAGATACATGCCATCTCTATGAAAGCTTTGTTATCGCACGTTAAGTAGGATGTTTTTATTTGTTTCCCTACGGGGTTGGTTGCCATGCATTCTACCTCTTTATATTGTGAAACGCCATTGGGAGTGCCGTACTTTTTAAAAATTTGCGCACTGCCCTCTCCTCCATCTGCAATCTCAACAATATCAAAGGAGATATTCCGGGGATTCGTTCTCTGAATCCCTTTCCGGATGGCCTGTGCCGCCTCCCAAGAGGTAAGGCTTCCTTTGAATTTATCAACAGCTATAAGGATACGCAATAATTTATGGTTGGTTTTTTGTAAATGTGCGCTCATTGTTTTATATTTGATTTTTAATTGGGAGATAAAATTAAGGATTTTATTTCTACCTATATCTACTAAAATTAAATTAAACACATTTATAACATGAAAAAAATTAGCTTACTACTTATTTGCGCTTTTATTTTTGGTACCATGCCAATGAAAGCAGATGAGGGCATGTGGATGCTCCCACTATTGGAAAAGCTGAATATCAAAAAGATGCAGGAGCTTGGATTAAAGCTTTCTGCCGAGGATATTTATAGCATTAATCATTCGAGTCTTAAAGATGCCATTGTGCATTTTGGAGGTGGTTGTACCGGTGAGGTTGTATCTGATAAAGGGTTGCTGTTTACCAACCACCATTGCGGATATGGCACAATTCAGAAACTCAGCACGGTAGAGCATGATTATCTGAATAACGGTTACTGGGCTATGAATTTAAAGGAAGAGTTGCCTGCCGAAGGGTTATCGGTGACCTTTATTGATAAGTTTACCGATGTTACCTCCCGTATTGAAAAAGCGATTGCAAAGGCTAAGGATGACCAAGATAAAGATAAACGTTATACAAAAGAGGTAGAGACTATTGTTAAAGAGGCTACGAAACAGGACCCTACCTTAAAAGCTACCGTTACAAGTTTTTATAATGGCAATGCTTATTATTTAGTTACGACCCGTACTTTTAAGGATATCCGTTTTGTAGGAGCTCCCCCTTCCTCCATTGGTAAGTTTGGTGCAGATACCGATAACTGGATGTGGCCGAGACATACCGGGGATTTCTCCGTATTTAGAATTTATGCAGATAAGAATAACAACCCTGCAGATTATTCTCCCGATAATGTTCCTTATACTCCCAAACAATCTTTGACGATCTCGTTAAAAGGGGTAAAACCAAATGACTATACCATGATTATAGGGTTCCCCGGCCGTACAACAAGGTTTATGACCTCTGAAGAGGCCAAAGAGACTCAGGATATTAATAATGCCATTAGTATTTATACCAGAGGTGCCAAACAAGATATTTGGATGAATGATATGCAGGCAGATCCTAAAGTAAGGATTCAGTATGCCAGTAAATATGCAGGCTCTTCCAATGGTTGGAAAAAATGGATTGGGATGAATGAAACATTTGGTAAACTAAAGGTTATTGAGCGTCGCAAGGCAGATGAGGCCAAGTTTACAGAGTGGGTGAATGCAGATCCTGCAAGAGTTGCAAAATATGGAAAAGCTCTGGAAAAAATAAATACCGCTGTTAAAAACAGAGCAGATGCCGCCTATGTTTTAAGATATTTGAATGAGACGGTTAACGCCATTGAGCTTACCCGAATGACGAGCCCAAGAATGGCTTCCCGTTATGAGGATTTCTACAAAGATTACTCCATGCCAACAGATAAAAAACTTGCCAAAACTGTTCTGAAAATTTACAGAGACAAAGTTGACAAACAGTATCTTCCATCTTTTTACGCTATCATTGACAAAGATTTTGGAGGAGATATTGATAAATATGTAGATCATCTCTTTGCAACTTCTGTTTATGCAGATATAAATAAATACAAAGCTGCTCTGGACAGCAAGGCTGATTTAACAAATGACCCTGCAAACGTTCTGACAAAATCTGTTGGTGATGTTTCATCACAGATTTCCAAAACCGTAAATACAGATTCTAAAACATATAGCGAGGGTAAAAAAGAGTATGTTGCCGGTATTCTGGAAATGAGGGGCAACAATGCGATGTATCCCGATGCCAACTCAACCATGCGTCTTACTTACGGTCAGGTACTCCCTTATTCTCCAAGAGATGCCGTTGAATATGACTATGTTACAACATTAGACGGTGTTATGCAGAAAGAGGATCCTAACAACTGGGAATTTGTTGTTCCCGTAAAACTAAAAGAATTATATAAGGCTCAGGATTATGTTAATGCAAAATATGGCAGCTATGCCCTTGAAAACGGAAAGATGCCGGTTGCATTCCTTGCAAATACAGATATTACCGGCGGTAATTCGGGCAGCCCTATCCTAAATGCAAAAGGGGAACTGCTTGGTCTTGCCTTTGATGGCAATTGGGAGGCAATGAGCGGCGACGTTATTTTTGAACCTTCTTTGCAAAGATGTATTAACGTAGATGTCCGCTACGTATTGTTTATTATTGATAAATTTGGCGGAGCCGGATATTTGCTGGATGAAATGAAGATTGCACGATAATTTTATGATAACAAAAGATATTGAAACATTGCTGGGTGGAGTTATCCACCCGGCTTTTGATAAGAGTGTAACAGAACTTGGCCTTATTGAGGATATTACAATTGACAAGGAGAATAATAAGGTTAAATTCAAATTGGTCTTTAAGTCTCCCGATGCCCTTAGAGGGAGCATAA
>JAVWIB010000103.1:0-10452 GCA_036639755.1 Bacteroidales bacterium | reverse complement strand
ATTACATCATGAGAAACGTCTACAAGCCTACGGGTAAGGTAACCGGCATCGGCTGTTTTTAATGCCGTATCGGCCAAACCTTTACGGGCACCGTGTGTAGAGATGAAATACTCAAGAACCGATAGCCCTTCCTTAAAGTTTGAAAGGATAGGGTTCTCAATAATCTCCGCTCCCTGTGAACCTGATTTCTGAGGTTTTGCCATCAAACCACGCATACCGCAGAGCTGACGAATCTGCTCCTTAGAACCACGGGCTCCCGAGTGAAGCATCATATATACAGGATTGAAACCTTGATTATCCGTAGCAATCTGTTTCTCCACAATATTTGTCAGCTTGGAGTTTGTAGTTGTCCAGATATCAATAATCTGGTTGTATCGCTCATTATTGGTGATAAGACCGTTGTTGAAACTGAACTGAATATTTTCTACTGCCGCATACCCTTCTTCAACTAGTTTTGCCTTTTCAGCCGGAATGATTACGTCACCCAGATTAAAGGAAAGACCCCCTTTGAAAGCCATGGTATAGCCAATATGTTTAATATCATCCAAAAACTGAGCGGTTCTTGCTACTCCCGATACTTTTAATACGTTACCAATAATATCACGCAAAGATTTCTTGGTAAGCACTTCATTTATAAATCCTACTTCCGGCGGAACAATCTGATTGATAATTACCCTTCCTGCGGTAGTCTCTACCATGTGGTATCCTTTGGATGGATCTGTAAAATCTTTAGGAAGTCTTACGTTAATAACTGCGTGAAGATCAAGCCTTTTCTCGTTATTAGCAATAATAATCTCTTCAGGACCGTAGAAATTCATTCCCTCGCCTTTCGCGCCTTTTCTCGGTTTTGAAATATAATATAAACCAAGAACCATGTCCTGTGAAGGAACGGTAATAGGGGCACCATTTGCAGGGTTAAGGATATTATGCGAACCAAGCATAAGAAGCTGAGCCTCCAGAATGGCAGCATTTCCGAGCGGCAAGTGAACAGCCATCTGGTCACCGTCGAAATCGGCGTTGAACGCAGTACATGCAAGAGGATGTAACTGGATAGCTTTTCCCTCTATCAGTTTTGGCTGGAATGCCTGTATACCAAGTCTGTGAAGGGTAGGAGCACGGTTTAGAAGAACAGGATGTCCTTTCATAACGTTTTCCAAAATATCCCAGATCACCGGATCTTTTCTATCAACAATTTTCTTTGCAGATTTAACCGTTTTTACAATACCTCTCTCAATCAGTTTCCGGATAATAAACGGTTTAAATAGCTCTGCCGCCATATATTTAGGGAGACCGCACTCATGCATCTTTAACTCCGGACCAACCACAATTACCGAACGGGCAGAATAGTCTACACGCTTACCCAACAAGTTCTGACGGAAACGACCTTGTTTACCTTTCAAACTATCGGATAGCGATTTTAGTGTTCTGTTTGCCTCGGTTTTAACCGCATTGGATTTTCTTGAGTTATCGAACAGAGAGTCTACAGCCTCCTGAAGCATACGTTTCTCATTTCTAAGAATTACCTCCGGTGCTTTAATCTCAATCAGCCTTTTCAGACGGTTGTTTCTGATAATTACCCTTCTGTACAAATCATTTAAATCGGATGTTGCAAAACGACCTCCGTCCAACGGAACCAATGGTCTTAATTCGGGCGGAATAACAGGGACAACCTTAAGGATCATCCACTCGGGTTTGTTCAGATCTTTCGATTCTCTGAAAGCCTCAATAACACTTAATCTCTTAAGTGCATCTGCTTTTCTCTGCTGAGAAGTTTCGGTCTCTATCCTGCTTCTTAGTGTATAAGATAAATCGTCAAGATCTATTTTGGTAAGAAGTTTATAGATAGCTTCCGCACCCATGCCTGCAATGAACTTGTTGGGATCTTCATCGTCAAGCATCTGGTTTTCTCTTGGAAGAGTCTCCATAATGTTCAGATATTCTTCTTCCGTAAGGAAATCCAGAGTCTTTACTCCGTTTTCTGCAGCAGTACCCGGTTGTACAACAATATATCTTTCATAATATATAATTGCATCCAGCTTTTTAGACGGAATTCCCAAAAGGTATCCAATTTTATTTGGAGTGGAACGGAAATACCAGATATGTGCTACGGGAACGGTAAGGGTAATATGACCCATCCTCTCTCTACGAACTTTTTTCTCTGTAACTTCTACACCGCAACGGTCGCAGATAATTCCACGATAACGGATTCTTTTGTATTTTCCGCAATGGCACTCATAGTCTTTTGACGGACCAAAGATTCTCTCACAGAACAAACCGTCTCTCTCCGGTTTATACGTACGGTAGTTTACGGTTTCAGGCTTTAGAACCTCGCCGGAAGATCTCTCTAAGATCTCTTCCGGAGAAGCCAGCCCTATAGTTATTCGGTTGAAATTGCTTTTAACCTTAATCTCTTTTTTAAAAGACATATTCTCGTTATTTCAAATTATCAAAAACTATATTAGTCCAAATTTATGCTGAGTCCAAGACCGCGAAGTTCATGCAACAAAACGTTCAACGACTCCGGAATACCCGGAGTAGGCATTGGATCGCCCTTTACAATTGCTTCGTAAGCCCTCGATCTTCCTACAACGTCATCGGACTTAATTGTAAGAATCTCCTGAAGAATGTTGGATGCTCCAAACGCCTCAAGCGCCCAAACCTCCATCTCTCCGAATCGCTGTCCTCCAAACTGTGCCTTACCTCCCAATGGCTGCTGGGTAATAAGTGAATAAGGACCTATTGAACGGGCATGCATCTTATCATCAACCATGTGTCCCAGTTTAATCATATAGGTAACACCTACGGTTGCCGGCTGGTCGAATTTCTCTCCCGTACCACCGTCGCTCAAATAAGTTTTACCATATGTAGGGAGACCTGCTTTATCTGTATATTCACAAATATTATCAAGTGTCGCACCATCAAAAATAGGGGTTGAGAACTTAATACCCAGCTCTTTGCCGGCCCATCCTAAAACAGCCTCGTAAATCTGTCCAAGGTTCATACGTGAAGGCACACCAAGAGGGTTAAGAACAATATCTACAATAGTACCATCATCAAGGAAAGGCATATCCTCATCCCTTACGACTTTGGCTACGATACCTTTGTTTCCGTGTCTACCTGCCATTTTATCACCCACTCTGATCTTTCTCTTTTTAGCAACATACACTTTGGCCAACTGCATAATACCGGTTGGAAGTTCGTCTCCTATTGTAAGATTGTATTTTATTCTCTTAAGCTCTGCATCGTATTCTTTATGCGCAATTAAGTAATTGTTAATCAATTGCTTAATCATGTTATTTGCATTCTTGTCAGATGTCCATTTGGTTGGATTGATATTTTCGTAATCAATCGTGTCAAGGAATGATCTTGTAAAGGTGCTTCCTTTTGGCAGAACCTCTACACCGTAAAGGTCGTTCACGCCCTGCGATTCTTTCTTATCAACAAGAGTCGTTAATTTATCGAGGAACCTATCCCTTAATAAACCCGCTTTTCTGTTAAAGTTATCCTCAGCCTGCTGTACTTGTACTTTTGTGCTGTTTTTAACTTTTTTACTGCTGGTCTCTTTCCCTACTCTGGCAAATAATCTCTTATCTATGATGGTTCCCGATAATGATGGAGATGCTTTTAAGGAGGCATCCTTTACATCGCCGGCCTTGTCGCCAAAGATGGCTCTAAGCAATTTCTCCTCCGGAGAAGGATCGCTTTCACCCTTAGGGGTAATTTTACCGATAAGGATATCGCCCGGTTCTACGTTCGCACCAATTCTGATGATACCGTTTTCGTCCAGATCTTTGGTTGCCTCTTCACTAACATTTGGAATATCCGCTGTAAGCTCTTCCATACCGCGTTTGGTATCTCGAACCTCCATAATATATTCGTCTACGTGAATAGAGGTGAATATATCTTCTCTGATAATTCTCTCGGACAATACAATAGCATCCTCAAAGTTATACCCTTTCCAAGGCATGTATGCAACTTTAAGGTTTCTACCCAAAGCAAGCTCCCCTTTTTGTGTGCCGTATCCTTCGGTAAGAATTTGTCCGGCAACAATTTTATCACCTTTTTTAACAATCGGTTTTAAGTAAATAGAGGTACTCTGGTTTGTCTTTCTATATAAAGGTAATTTATAAACTGTAATTTCAGGCTCGAAGCTTACAAATTTTTCGGCCTCGGTCTGCTCATATTTTATATGTATCTCGTTGGCATCTACATAAACAATTTCTCCGGCACCTCTTGCGGAAACCTGAGTCCTTGAATCTTTTACAACAGGACCTTCCAGACCGGTACCTACGATCGGTGCCTCGGGTCTTACTACGGGAACGGCCTGACGCATCATGTTCGATCCCATCAACGCACGGTTGGCATCATCATGTTCCAGAAACGGAATAAGGGATGCTGCAATGGATGCAATCTGGTTAGGAGCAACGTCCATTAAATGCACATCCTCTTTACCTACAACCGGATAATCGGCTTCAAAACGACATTTAATTCTTTCATCCGTAAGATTGCCGTTTTCATCCAAATGTGCGTTAGCCTGCGCTACCATCTTCTCTTCTTCCTCTTCCGCACTCATATACACGTATCCTTTAGGGGTCATGTCAACCAAGCCATGTTCAACTTTCCTATATGGAGTCTCAATGAATCCCAACTCGTTGATCTTTGCATAGACACAAAGAGACGAGATAAGTCCGATATTTGGTCCCTCAGGAGTCTCAATCGGACAAAGTCTTCCGTAGTGAGTATAGTGTACATCACGTACCTCAAATCCTGCCCTGTCTCTGGAAAGACCGCCGGGGCCTAACGCAGAAAGCCTTCTCTTGTGGGTCATCTCTGCCAGCGGGTTGGTCTGATCCATAAACTGGGACAACTGGCTGGTACCAAAGAATGAATTAATGACAGAAGACAAAGTCTTTGCATTAATCAAATCGATAGGGGTGAAGACCTCGTTATCTCTAACGTTCATCCTTTCTCGGATGGTTCTTGCCATACGTGCAAGACCTACGCTAAACTGATTTGCAAGTTGTTCGCCAACTGTCCTGATTCTTCTGTTACTTAAGTGGTCGATATCGTCAACAATTGCTTTTGCATTAATCAACTGAATCAAGTAACGGATAATCTCTATAATATCTGCCTTTGTCAGAACTCTGACATCGGTAGGGGTCGTTAAATTTAATTTTCTGTTAAGACGGTATCTACCTACATCTCCTAAATCGTATCTCTTATCGGAGAAGAATAATTTATCAATAACGTCTCTTGCCGTAGCCTCATCAGGTGGTTCGGAGTTACGAAGCTGTCTATATGTATAAAAGATAGCCTCTTTTTCCGAGTTGCACTGGTCTTTCTGAAGAGTGTTGTGGATAATGGCAAAATCACTGGCATTAGCATCCTCTTTATGTACAAGAATGGTACTTACACCCGAGTCCAGAATATCCTCAATGTGATCTTCTTCCAGAACAGTTTCTCTGTCGATGATAACTTCGTTACGCTCTATGTATACAACCTCTCCGGTGTCCTCATCCACGAAATCTTCATTCCATGTTTTAAGAACCCTTGCGGCAAGTTTTGAGCCGATGCATTTTTTTAGATTGGTTTTATTAACCTTAATCTCATTTGCAAGGCCAAAGATATCCAGAATATCTTTATCACTTTCAAAACCGATTGCTCTGAGGAGGGTGGTTACGGGTAATTTCTTTTTACGGTCGATGTATGCATACATCACATTGTTGATGTCGGTTGCAAACTCAATCCATGATCCCTTAAACGGGATAATACGCGCCGAGTACAATTTTGTACCGTTGGCGTGCAGGCTTTGCCCAAAGAATACACCGGGTGAACGGTGCAGTTGGGATACCACAATTCTCTCGGAACCATTTATAATAAAGGTTCCTCTTGGAGTCATGTACGGTATTGTTCCAAGATAAACATCTTGGATAACAGTATCAAAGTCCTCGTGCTCGGGATCTGTGCAGTATAGTTTTAATTTTGCTTTTAAGGGTACGCTATACGTAAGACCTCTGTCCAGACACTCATCCATGGAGTAGCGGGGAGGATCAATGAAATAGTCTATAAATTCCAGAACGAAATTGTTTCGAGTATCCGTGATTGGAAAGATCTCTTGAAAAACCTTAAACAAACCTTCGTTTCTACGGTTTTCTGCTGTTGTGTCTAGCTGAAAAAAGTCTTTAAAAGACTTTAATTGCACTTCTAGAAAATCCGGGTACTCAAGGAGGGATTTAGAAGTCGCGAATGTAATCCGCTGATTATTTGTATTTTGCGACATTGTTTTTGGGTTGGATGAAAATAAACTTAAAAAAACGACAAAAAGGTTTAGAGCAGTTTATGCCCTAAACCTGACTATTTCCCGTTTAACGGGGGAGTGAAGTTATTTAACCTCAACTTCTCCGCCAGCCTCTTCTAATTGTGCTTTTACTTGCTCAGCTTCGGCTTTAGAAACTTTCTCTTTAATAGCCTTAGGAGCAGCATCAACTAAATCTTTAGCCTCTTTAAGACCTAGACCAGTGATCTCTTTAACCGCTTTTACAATTTGTAATTTAGCTTGACCAGCTGATTTAAGGATTACGTCAAACTCTGTTTGCTCAGCAGCAGCAGCGGCAGCAGCAGGAGCTGCAACAGCAACAGCGGCAGCAGCAGCTGGTTCGATTCCGTATTCTTCTTTAAGAACTTTTGCTAGTTCCTGAACATCTTTTACAGAAAGGTTAACTAATTCTTCCGCAAATTTTTTAATATCTGCCATGGTTTTATATTTTTAATGTGTTAATTTATTTATTCTTTTTCTGATAATGTTTTTACAATTCCTGCGATTTTTCCGCCGCCCTGCGATGTTAATGCAGAGATAACGGTCTTCATAGGAGATTGTAGTAATCCGATGATGTCACCGATAAGTTCTTCACGAGACTTGATGTTGACAAGAGCTTCCAGATTTTCAGCACCAATGTAAGCACAATCTTGTACAAATGCACCTTTCAAAAGTGGTTTCCCATTTGATGCGCCGAACTCTTTAATAAGTTTAGCGGGAGCATTAGCAGCTGCTGTAGCATACATAATAGCTGATGTACCTTTCAGTACCGATTCGAATTGCTCTAACCCCTCAATTCCTTTCTGCTCTAAAGCTTTATAGAATAAAGTGTTTTTTACAACAACCAGTTTGATTTGTTTCTCAAAGCAAGCACGGCGTAATTTAGATGTTACCTCGGCATTCAGCCCTTCTATATCGGTAACATAAAAATTAGGCATTTCATTCAGTTGTGCTGCAATAGTTTCAATAATTTGTAATTTTTCTTCTTTTCTCATAACAGATTATTTATTATTCAGCAGCACCAAAGGTCTTGCCATCAATACAAATTCCAGGGCCCATAGTTGAAGATATGAAAATACTTTTAACGTATGTCCCCTTAAGCGCCTGTGGTTTTAACTTAATGATAGTGTTCAGGAACTCGGTAGTATTTTCAACCAATTTGAGAGCGTCAAAAGACACTTTTCCAATGCTGGCGTGTACAATACCTTGTTTATCTACTTTAAAGTCTATCTTACCGGCTTTTACCTCCGTTACAGCCTTTCCTATCTCCATAGTAACAGTACCTGTTTTTGGATTCGGCATAAGACCTCTCGGACCTAGTATTCTACCAATAGCACCTATTTTAGCCATTACGGAAGGGGTACAGATGATAACATCTATATCTGTCCATCCGGCTTTTATCTTCTCGATATATTCATCTAACCCAACAAAGTCAGCTCCGGCCTCTTTAGCCTCAGCCTCTTTATCTGGTGTACATAATACAAGTACGCGGGTTTGTTTTCCTGTTCCGTGTGGAAGTGTCACAACGCCGCGAACCATTTGGTTGGCTTTACGTGGATCTACGCCCAGACGCACAGCTACATCAACGGATGAATCGAATTTGGTAAAAGAAGTCTCTTTAACCAAAGTACATGCATCTGCCAATTTATACTGTTTGCCGGCTTCAATCTTAGCTTCTGCTACTTTTTGATTTTTAGTAAGCTTACTCATTGCGTGTGATTTTTAGTTTACGTCGGCAGGAAATGTTCCCTCTACATTAATACCCATACTTCTTGCTGTACCGGCAACCATGCTCATAGCTGATTTTAGAGTAAATGCGTTCATATCCGGCATTTTATCTGTTGCTATAGCGCGAACTTGTTCCCAAGTTATAGTTGCTACTTTTTTACGGTTAGGTTCAGCGGATCCCGATTGTACTTTGGCAGCCTCTTTCAACTGTACTGCTACAGGCGGCTGTTTTACTACAAACGTAAAAGACTTATCACTGAATACAGTAATAATGACTGGCAGTACTTTACCGGCCTTGTCTTGGGTACGGGCATTAAATTGCTTACAAAAATCCATTATGTTAACACCCTTTGAACCAAGTGCTGGTCCTACAGGAGGTGATGGATTTGCGGCACCGCCCTTAATTTGCAATTTAATGAATGCGGCAATTTCTTTAGCCATAATAATTTTAATTATTTATTCTTTAACTACTTGAACAAAATTTAACTCCAGGATCGTTTTCCTGCCAAAAATCTTAACCATAACTTTGAGTTTTCTCTTGTCATCCAAGATCTCCTCAATCGTTCCGTCAAAACCGTTGAAAGGTCCGTCTACAACTTTGACTGCTTCACCAATAATAAATGGAGTTATATTTTCCTCTTCCTTGTCAATTAATTCATCTACTCGTCCGAGTATACGATTAACCTCTGATTGACGGAGTGGGGTAGGTTCTTTCTCCTTTCCACCCTGTTTCTCTGTAAGGAAGCCTGAAATGTGCGGCAGATTACGGATGATGTGCTGAATTTCTCCTGTAAGAGCGGCTTCAATAAGAATATAGCCAGGATAAAAAATCCTCTCCATACTTACTTTTTTTCCGTTCTTAACCTGATAGATTTTTTCAGTTGGAATTAAAACCTGTGAAATATAATCGGAGAGATTGAGACGTTTAATCTCATTCTCTATATATTCCTTCGCCTTCTTTTCCTTTCCTCCGGCTGCGCGAACAACATACCACTTTTTGGTAATTTCACTCATGATTAATACAACATGTTATAAATAAATGTCATAATGTTCTTGAACGCAAGGTCCATCACAAAAATGACGACCGCAAAAATCAAGGAAGCAACCATTACTACAATGGCAGAATTCTGAAGCTGAGACCATGTAGGCCAACTCACCTTTTTCGCTAACTCGATATACGATTCTTTGAAATACAAAGTAATTTTGTTCATTTTTTTTTAATTATGATAATAACAATTGGAAGCTTTGTTACCATCCGATTAAATAAGCCGAACCGTAACGTCCGGTTTGCAGGGGCAGAGCGATTCGAACGCCCATCAACGGTTTTGGAGACCGCTATTCTACCCTTGAACTATGCCCCTAAATAAAGCTTTCACCTTTAGCCGATGAAAGCTTTTATTAAGTTCATAACAACTTTATGAAATTACTCAATAATAGCTGTTACCTGTCCTGCACCTACTGTTCTACCACCCTCACGGATTGCAAAACGAAGTCCTTCGTTGATAGCAACCGGGTAGATAAGCTCTACTGTAATAGTAACGTTATCTCCTGGCATAACCATCTCAACTCCCTCTGGAAGAAGAATCTCACCTGTAACATCCAACGTACGGATGAAGAACTGAGGACGATATCTATTGTGGAAAGGTGTGTGACGACCACCCTCTTCTTTCTTCAAAACATAAATCTCTGCTTTGAATTTTTTATGAGGAGTGATTGTACCGGGTCTAGCAATAACCTGACCTCTTTTAATCTCTTTTTTATCAATACCGCGAAGAAGAAGACCTACGTTATCACCAGCCTCTCCCTGATCCAATAATTTACGGAACATCTCAACACCGGTAACAGTTGATTTTTTAGGCTCTTCGCCAAGACCGATAACTTGAATCTCGTCTCCAACGTGAATAATACCTGTCTCAATTCTACCTGTTGCAACGGTACCACGACCTGTGATTGAGAATACGTCCTCAACCGGCATAAGGAATGGTTTTTCGATGTCACGTGGAGGAAGTGGAATATAAGTATCTACTGCATCCATTAACTCCATAACTTTGTTTTCCCATTGAGCGTCGCCGTTTAATGCTCCAAGAGCAGAACCGCGAATAACAGGGGTGTTGTCACCGTCAAAGTTGTAGAATGAAAGAAGTTCACGAACCTCCATCTCTACTAGGTCGATCATCTCGGGATCGTCTACGATATCAACTTTATTTAAGAATACTACAATTCTAGGAACGTTTACCTGACGAGCAAGGAGGATGTGCTCACGAGTCTGAGGCATAGGACCGTCAGTTGCAGCACAAACAAGAATAGCACCGTCCATTTGTGCAGCACCTGTAATCATGTTTTTAACGTAGTCAGCATGGCCCGGACAGTCTACGTGAGCGTAGTGACGGTTAGCTGTTTGATACTCT
>JAVWIB010000102.1:0-10544 GCA_036639755.1 Bacteroidales bacterium | reverse complement strand
GTACTGACACTATAAGTTCCGGGCAATATGCCCTACAGTGGACGGTTACGATATTCCAATAATGCAATTACTATTTTTATCAAAACAAAAACCATCTATAAATTTATCTAAATTATATTGGACAATGGGCTTCCCATTTTCATCAAAAACATATATGATATTCCCCCCATTGGGTAGTTGTTCTCCTGTTCCATCTAGATATTTTGTTAGTTCTGCCATCGTTCTACCGGAATAGAGGGCATATATCTTATTATCTATCCATTTAACATCACAAAAACCTTCTAAATAACTTCCCATACTTCCTTCTTTTTCATATCTGGGAACGCCATCTTTGCCTATCGCTACTAAACTTTTAGATGTATTAAGATCATAAATTTCAATGGCTTGTCCATTTTGGGTTGCCGCAACAATTTTATTTAATTTTGGACTATAATCAATAAACGCCCTCCATAAATACCCAATATATTTATCTTTTAGGTATTGATTATCTTCTCCCGGGATGGCAAAAAGATTATATACCCCTTTTTCCGATACTTGAATCAATCTGTTTTGTCCTGTCATATCCTCAAAAATATAATTTTTGTTACCTATGACTGCAAAGTCCAGACTATTGGGATACTCCTTCTTTTTATCAACTACAGTTAAATCGGTTATGGAATCGTTGCTAAAAAATGGTGTGACTACTTTTGATAAAGCCCCATCATAAATAAATAGACTATCATTATGGTTAACTATTGTAGATGCCCGATTCATTTCTGTAGGACCATTCCCTTTTCGGCCAAAAGATGAAATAGATTTTAGTGAGGGATATGAATATGCATGGAAAAATATATTATTTCCACCATGTAAGTCCATAATATACATAATAGAATCGATTATAGTAATTCTATAAGGATAAACAGCATTTAACTCTCCAATATCAAGTACGGTATGCTTGAGTGCTTTAATTTCTTTAAACTCAAATGGTGCGTTTTTATTTATGCACGACATTAAAAGTAGTATTAATGTTGATACAAGAACAGCGTTAATTCTTTTTTTATAGTTAATTTCATAGTTAATTTGTATGGTATATTAATTGAAAAAGAGGGCGAACTAATTTACTCTTTAGTCGCCCTCTTTAACTTAATTCGCTCCGGCCTCTCCTCCTATAACCTCTCCATCATTATATGGACAATGCTTTGTGCCTTGCCCAACACACAGGACATCACCACCACTTTCCTCTTGTGCCAATGCTTCAACATTTTCCATCAATAATGACACATCACTTTTTTCTTGTTGTAGAGTAAGTAATGTTACAGTAACCAATGCCATTGCAAAACAGATGGCTACTATTTGGATACAAAATGGAAATGCGGCCCAAATCTTTCAAATGCTGCTTTATCAAGAGCTTCACGGTTATCGGGATGAGCAACACTAATCATTAGTTTGGCTCTTTCTTGCAATGATTTTCCGTATAGGTTTACTGCTCCGTATTCCGATACAAACCAATGAATGTGATTCCTGGTTGTTACTACACCGGCACCAGGTGTAAGGATTGGAGCAATTTTGCTGATACCTTTGTTGGTAGAGGATGGCATTGCAATAATTGCTTTACCCCCCTGAGATAATGATGCTCCGTAAATGAAGTCAATCTGTCCGCCTACTCCTGAGTAGAATGTTGTTCCCAGCGAGTCTGCACAAACCTGACCGGTAAGGTCTACCTGCAAAGCGGAGTTGATTGCTGTTACTTTTGGGTTTTTAGCAATGATATAAGGGTCGTTGGTATATCCTACGTCCATCATGGCTACCATTGGGTTGTCGTCAATAAAATCGTAGCATGTTTGGGAACCCATTAAGAAAGTAGAGACCATTTTGCCTTTGTCAATTCCTTTGTTGGCTCCGTTGATTATCCCTTTTTCTACAAGAGGAAGAACTCCGTCTGCAAACATCTCTGTGTGGATACCTAGGTTTTTGTGGTTCCCAAGTTGTGCTAGTACTGCATTCGGAATTGCTCCAATGCCCATTTGCAGGGTTGCACCGTCTTCAATAAGAGCCGCACAGTGTTTTCCTATGGCAATTTCTACATCGGTAGGTGCAGAAAAATGAGCCGGTTCCAATACGGTGTCACATTCCACAAAGTGGTTAATCATGTGAGTAGGAATCATTGCATCACCAAAAGAGCGGGGAACGTTTTTGTTTACAACGGCAATTACCTCACGGGCGCATTCAATTGCAGCCAGGGTGGCATCTACGGATGTTCCCAATGATACGTACCCGTGTTTATCGGGAACCGAAACCTGAATCATGGCTACATCGCAAGGTAGTGTTCCGGAACGATATAATTTTTGGGTTTCGCTAAGAAAAATAGGAATATAGTCTGCATAACCTGCTTGTACGTTCTTTCTGGTATTTCCTCCTACAAAGAATGCCTGATGAAAGAAAATGCCTTCGTATTTTGCTTGTGTGTAAGGAGCTTCTCCTTCTGTGTGAAGGTGATGTATTTTTACATCTTTAAGCTCTCCTGCATCTCCTCTGCGGCAAAGAGCATCAATAAGTACTTTAGGGGCACTGGCAACGCTGCTGAAGTGAATATGATCACCTGATTTTACGTGTTTTACAGCTTCGTCAGCACTGATAAATTTAATATTTGCGTGCATTTTTAAGTTTTTTTATGATTATAAAAATAGTATTCTAAAATACCCTACAAATATAGAAACTTTTATGTGAAACCGGACATTAATTTTTATCTTTGCACCCTGTATTTAGAACTTCCATGTATATTATAACTATAATAAGCGACTGGCTCCATTGTGATTATTATCTTCCCAAATTAATGGGGGGATTGCATAGTCTCCCAAACGAGATTCGGATGGTTGATCTTTCCCATTCATCCACTCCGTTTAATATACCGCAGGCCTGTTTTGTTTTAAAAAACTCTTATAAAAGTTTTCCGGAGGGGTCTGTCCATTTATTAGCTGTAAACAGCGAACCCGAACCGGAGGCCCTTATGGTGGTTGTTCAATATGACGGACATTGGTTTGTGGGACCGAATGACGGCCGGTTTTCTCTGTTGCTTGATTATGGAAAGGATGTTCCGACTGCTACGGCCTATGTGCTTCCGTTGCCCGGGTTGTTTTCTACGTTTATGGCTTGCGGCTTATTTATAAAGGCTGTTGCGCTTATTACGGAGAATAAAGTGGAGCAGGAGTTGGAGAAAGTGCCGTTAAAAATGGTAGGAAATGATGTGCCTGTTATTATGGAAGACAGAGTGGTGGGGCGTGTGGTGTATATAGATTCCTACGGGAATGCAATCACTAATATATCCAGAGAGACATTTGCCAGAGGTTACATAAATTGGAAGGCAAATAATGAGCATGATCCGGATTTTATAATTTATGTGCAGGGTCCGTATCTTAAAATAACGACCATCCATGATTGTTATACGGATGTGCAGAACGGTTGTACCGTTGCTTTGTTTAATTCGGTAGGTTTGTTGGAACTTGCCATTCATAATGGAAACTTTGCCCAGGTGGAAAATATAGATACTACGGCAGAGGTGATGATAAAATTCAGTTGATAAATAAAATTGTAAGAGAATGAAAAACGATAGATCAAGGGAACTGGCTGCTTTTGAGCGGGTTCTGGATATTATGGATGAACTGCGTATGAAGTGTCCGTGGGATAGGGAGCAGACTACCGAGAGCCTCCGTCCGTTAACCATCGAGGAGACGTATGAGCTGAGTGAGGCTATTCAGAATCAAGATGCTTATAATGTTTCCAAAGAACTGGGAGATATTTTACTGCATATTATTTTTTATGCAAAGATAGGGGCGGAGCAGGGAAAATTTGATATTGTAGATGTGATTGATCATTTGTGTGAGAAGCTTATTTACAGACATCCGCATGTGTTTGCCACTACGCAGGTAAAGGATGCGGAGCAGGTTGTCCAGAACTGGGAGCAGCTTAAGACCAAAGAGAAGGGGGGGAATAAGACAATTTTAAGCGGAGTGCCCAACAGCCTTCCCAGTATTATAAAGGCGTACCGGATGCAGGATAAGGCGCGTGCCGTAGGGTTTGACTGGACGGAAAAAGAGCAGGTGTGGGATAAGGTGGAGGAAGAGGTTGCGGAGCTGAGAGTGGAGCTGGCAAAGGGGGATGCGCTTAAAGCGGAGAAAGAGCTGGGAGATGTGTTGTTTTCTATTATTAATGCCGGGAGGTTGTATGGTTTGAATCCCGATAGTGCATTGGAATCTACATGCCGCAAATTCCGCAGCCGTTTTACTTATTTAGAGGAGAAAACAATCAGGCAAGGACGTTCGTTAAAAGAGATGACTCTGCAACAGATGGACGAGATTTGGAACGAAGCCAAAAAACTGGAAAAATAGATATGGAGAACTGGCAGGAGAGAACCGGCATATTAATAGGAGAAGAGGGTATCGATAAATTAAAGAGTGCTACCGTTATGGTTGTGGGGCTTGGTGGTGTTGGGGCGTATGCAGCAGAGATGCTTTGTCGCTCAGGTGTGGGGAAAATGGTTTTAGTCGATTCGGATACCGTAAATGAGACCAATAAAAACCGGCAATTGATTGCGCTCGATAGTACGATTGGAAAGCTAAAATGTGAAGTGCTGGGGGTGCGTCTTAAGGATATAAATCCCAACATACAATTGCGGCTGATTGCGCAGTATGTGGAACAGGAGAGTTTGTCCGCCATTTTTGCAGATGCTGTAAATACAGATGCAGAGGTTTGGAATGTAGATTATGTTGTGGATGCAATTGATACACTGTCTCCTAAAATCTCCCTTATAAAGTATTGTGTGACTAATTCCATCCCCCATGTCTCCTCTATGGGAGCCGGGGCAAAACTGGATGCCACCAAAATAAGGATTGCCGATATATCCAAATCTTATAATTGTCCACTGGCTTTTATCCTGCGTAAAAAATTGCGGAAAGAGGGGATTTCAAAAGGATTTCAGGTTGTTTTTTCGGAGGAGCTTCCCGATAGGAATGCCATTGTTCCGGCCGAGGAACGGAATAAAAAAAGTCAGGTGGGAACTATTTCCTATCTCCCTGCCGTATTTGGCTGTGTGTGTGCACAAGCAGCGGTTTGCTATTTGCTGGGTAAGGAAAAAGATTGTATATAGGACAAAAAATACTAACTTTGTAGCTCTCAATTTATTAATTCATGCAAGTTGCTGTAAAAGAGGTAAGTAGCCCAAAAGAGTTTAAAGTATTCTATCAATATCAGAATAAACTTTACAAAAATTGTGATGTTTATGTTCCTTCAATGGATTGGGATCAGAGGAATACCCTTAAGAATGATCCTGCTCTGGAATATTGCACCCGTAAATTGTGGCTGGCTTATGCCCAGGGGCGTGTGGTAGGCCGGATTCAGGCTGTTATAAATCCCCGATATAACGATTATTATCAATTAAAGCGACTCCGTTTCGGCTGGTTCGATTTTGAAGATGATATTGAAATTGCCCGTGCTTTATTTGATACGGCAATCGAGTGGGGACGTTCGCAGGGAATGACACAGATTCACGGTCCGCTGGCATATAATACATTGGGCAGGCAGGGGATGTTGATTGAGGGATTTGAGAATCCGGCACCATCCAATTGTCTATACAATTATTCCTATTATCCAAAGGCCATGGAGCAACTTGGGTTTGAGAAAGAGGCAGACTGGGTTCAATATAAATTGAATGCTTCGCAAGGGGCTCCTGAAAAACTGAACAGAATATCGGACATTTTGCTAAAACGTTATAAGTTAAAGTTATTGGATATACGTACTGTAAAAGGAGAGCAGAAAGAGCGGCTGATTGCCAGGTTCTTTAAGATATACAACGAGTGCTTTACTGCTGTTCATAATTTTATTCCTTTAACCGATAAGGAGATTGAACATACCGGAGCGGCCTATTTTAAATTACTTAAGCCGGCTCTTACTTGTTTGGTCGTAGATGAAAATGAGGATGTGGCTGCATTCGGACTCTGTTTTCCTTCATTATCGGAGGCACTAAGAAAATCAAAAGGAAAATTATTGCCTTTTGGATGGTATCATCTTATAAAAGCATATCATACGTATCACACAATTGATCTTATGATGGTGGGATCCAGTCCGGCGTGGGCATCAAAAGGATTATCTGCCATTTATCATGCACATCTTGCCGCTAATTTTATAAAGAGCAATATACAATATGCCATAACCAATCCTCAGATAGATACTAATATTGCCGCTATTAAGGTCTGGGAAAGTTATGATCATGAGCCGTATATGCGCAGACGTTGCTGGATAAAATCAATTTAGAAGTTTGTAGTTCTGCTAAAACTCTACAACCGGAATTTCCAGTTTGAGCAGATATTCCAGAGTGCTGTCGGCAATAATGTCATCTTGGCGCGGATAGCTGTTGTATAGAATCATCGCTATTTCTATATTTCTGTTGCGACATGCCTCTATACTTAATAAGGTATGGTTGAGGCTTCCCAAGCATCCGTTTGTGACCAATATAACCGGGTATTTATTTTCTTGTATATAGTCAATTGAGAGATAGCCTCCAAGCGGATTATTGCAGGTATGAATGGGAACCATTAGACCTCCCGCACCTTCCAGTAAGACTATATCGTAAAGGGTTAATAATTTTTTCGTTGCTTGCGTAACAAGATCCAGATGAATGGTAGTATCGTCAATTTCTGCAGCAAGGTGCGGAGATGATGGATAAGAGAGAATGATCGGACATGTCGTTCCGTCCCGGTCTATATCCAGCAAGGGAGTTTTCATCAGTTTACGATGCATCTGTATATCGTCAGAAATACCCTTGCATCCTGTTTGAATCATTTTTTGAGTGATAATATTATGTCCGGCCTTTCTTAAGGCATTTCCAAGAGAGGCCGTTGCATAGGTTTTTCCTATATCGGTGCCAATACCGCTTATAAATAACACTTTATTGGAACTTAAATTCAGGGGTATGTTCCGGAGGATAAATTCTTTTTTGCCCATTCTTTTTTTTGTTTACTTGATGATTAGTGAATATGATTAGTGAATATTTTTACCTAGTAAATATACTGGTTTATAGGTTAATGTACATAAGCCGTCGCTGTTTCTGAACCGGCAATTGTATTCTTTCACAAACAATGCCAGATGTTTCTTTGTCCATATTTTTGAGTGTATTCCGTTTACTCCTGTCATCTTTAGATGTTTGAGTACCTCCAGCGGTTCCTGGAATGTTAGTACAATGTCTTGTGTGCTTATATGGAGCAGTTTGTAATATGGTTCCAGTGCTCGGCTTATCTCAGAGGGAGAGTGGTAATGCAGGGCGCATCCCTCCAGTTCTGCTATTTCGTGCAGGTTTCCGGGTGCAAATGTGCTTACGGCAATAAGAGCATCGGGATCCATGATTTCTTTACAGTTAATAAGAAACCGGAGCTGATCACCCATCCATTGAATTGCCGAAGAAGAGGCTATAAGGCTGAACTTTGCCGGCATAATTTCTTGAATCATAGTTTGGGCATCTCCATTAAAAAAGGTGATGCGGCTGTTATTGTTTTCACTCGGGTATAAAGAGATTGATTCTCCTAGTTTTTGCGGCAACATCTGTGCGTAGCTTTTGCAAATATCGTTGAGTAATAATGTGTCCGGATTTAATTCAAGTAGTTTCCTGCTTAAATTTCCCGTCCCGCATCCTATTTCCAAAATCTTCTTTTGGGGCTTGTTTCCAATAAGTGAAAATAATTTATCGGTTATAATTTTTTGTGCAAGTGCGTTTTTATCATAGTGCTGTATTGCTTTGCTGAATCTGGTTTGGATTAGTTCGTACATTCTTTGTTTCCTGTATTATTTCAGAGCTCTATTATCTCGTCCCAGGTATTCCATCTGAAAAACGGATAATGTGCATCTTCGATCTCTATTATTCTAAATTTATCTCTCTCAAAATAGGGGTTTTGAGAATTAGGAGTGCTTGCAAGATAGTCTTCCCAGAATGTACGCTGGCTTTTTGCAGGAAAAATATGATCATTTGTAGAGATGATGGCGGTATCCCATTTAAGAGAATTGCATAAAATGAAATGATCTCTAATGGCTGCCAGCTCATCCTTCATGTTGTCAATACTTCTTGTGGGTGCGCAGGCCATGTATTTTTCGTAGGCATTTTTGCCGCCGCACATTCTTAAATTAAATTTATTAAATCCTGCGGGAAGGTTTTCCAGCGTTTTGTCATAAATATCTTGAGGAATTCCCCATGTTGTACTTATCGGGAAAAGGGTTCCGTTAATGGCTATACAATGTTTTAGTTTTTTAAGAAGTTTACCATGACTTGTTTGTCCTATATGGCATAACGTTTCAAAATATTGATTAAAAGCCATACTTGCACCCCACACACCCATGCTCCACGCAATAATATGAATCTCGTTATATTTATTAAAAAGATTATATATTAGGCATTTAGATGTTACTATTTGTGCCAGACAATTTGCCTCGGAACATCCGTTAAAGCGGAATGTGGTATAATCGTAAAATATGACCACATCATATTGGTGATTCATCATGTGCAGGAATGGTTTTTCATCCATACTCCAGCCGGCAAAACAAATGATGAGTTTTTTTACCTCGGGAGCAGAGTGTACGTTGCAGGGTAAAGAGAACATTTGCATAGTGACAGTCTTTTAAGTGGTTAGTATGATCTTTGCAACGGCTTCAATTTCCTGCATGGTTATGGATGCCGTGAGAGAAAACCTTATTCCAATATCTTTGGGTGGTACTGTGGGGGGACGTACCGGTAAGGCATAGAATCCGCTTTCTTTCAGTTTGCCCGATAGCTGAACCGCTTTTTGTGCGTCTGCCGTTGTATAAGTGACTATCTGACTCTGACTGTATTCGCATTTTAACCTCTCCTTCAGGTATTTGGATGTGCTATATAGGTTTCGTCTTTCAGCTGTAAAAATAGGAAGTTTTTCAATAATAAATCTACTCCATTCAATATTTATTGGAGGGAGTGCCGTAGAAAATATAAAAGATCGCATTTTATTCACCAGATAATTTTTGATTGCCGTATTGCAGACGATAAATGCTCCAACGGATGAGACCGCTTTCCCCAGGGTTGCTACTAAAATATCCACATCTTGTATTAAGTCGTATTTTTCCGTACATCCCAATCCTGTTGCTCCACAAACTCCAAAAGCGTGAGCCTCATCTAGATATAGGGTAATTTGCGGATATTTCTTTTTCAACTCCACAATCTCTTTGAGAGGAGCCTCATCTCCTCCCATGCTAAAGATACTTTCGGTTACGATAAATAGATGTTTGTAATGATGTTGTTCTTTTTTTAGGATTGTCTCTAGGTGGTTGCAGTCGTTATGCCGGAATCGCTCAAATTTGCATCCCGATAATTTGATCCCGTCAATGATACTGGCATGTACCAGTTTATCGGCAATGATCATTGTCTCTTTGTCGCATAATGCCGGTAGAATACCAATATTTGCGTGGTATCCACTGTTGAAAACCAATGCGGCTTCTTTGTTGAATTTCTCACAAAGCAACTGTTCCAGCTTGTTATAAGATGAGCTGTTCCCGGTGAGCAGACGGGATGATGCTGCGCTAAAATGCGGAAGATGGAACGGTTGAATATCGGGATGCAAGTTCTGTTGTACACTTGGATGCAGGTTCTGTTGCGGATTTGGATACGGACTTTGTTGTGCATTTATATACGGATTCTGCTGTGCATTTATATACGGATTCTGCTGCATCCGGTTGTAAAATTCCCGGATAAGATCTTGACGGTCAATAATACCCAGGTAATCGTTAGAGCAGAGGTTCAGCATGGGCGGCCGGTCAAACTCCCTGATCCATTTCCCCTGTTCTTCTATCTGGGGAATATGCCTGTACATATCCTGGGCTTTGAGTGTCTCTAATTCGGCTGTTAAATTCTTCATCCACTTATCTCCTATATTCCTGAATGACTGTTATAATCCCGTTGCATAGTGTTGCCAGATCAGGATCGTTTATGATGTATGGAGGCATGGTGTAAAGGAGCTTGTCAAAGGGACGGAGCCAGATTCCGTGTTTTACAAATAACGGCTGAATCTCATGGAGGTTTACCGGTTCTTTCATCTCTACAACCCCTATTGCTCCCAATACCCTTACATCTGCCACACTTGCAAGCTCACGTGCCGGTGCAAGCAACTCATTTAGTTTGTTTTCTATATGCTTAATCTTTTCCAAATGATTGTACTCTGTAAGAAGTATCTTAATAGAGGCACAAGCTACGGCGCAGGCTAGCGGATTGCCCATGAATGTTGGTCCGTGCATAAAGACTCCCGGATCTCCGTTGCAGATTGTATGGGCCACTTCTGTGCTACAGATGGTGGCGGCAAGGGTCATATAACCTCCGGTAAGTCCTTTCCCAATGGTTAGAATATCGGGGAAGACATAGCTACCGTCTGCCGTATAGTCTGCGGTATGTTCTATGGCAAACATTTTTCCGGTGCGGCCGAATCCGGTTGCAATCTCGTCAAAAATGAGTAGAACATTGTATTTGCGGCACAGCTCTTTTAGTTTTACCAGATAGGCGGGGG
>JAVWIB010000101.1:0-10545 GCA_036639755.1 Bacteroidales bacterium | reverse complement strand
CTAGCAACGTAAACATAGCCATAAGACATAGCCATCATGCCAAGATCTTTTTTACGGATCTTCTTACCTGAAGTAGCAAATTTAGCAACGGCTCCTGCAGGGGTTGATTTAGAGGATTGTCCGCCGGTATTTGAGTAAACCTCGGTATCAACTACTAATACGTTTACATTTTCTCCCGATGCCAGTACGTGGTCTAATCCGCCGTATCCGATATCGTAAGCCCAGCCGTCACCACCAAAGATCCACTGGCTGCGCGGAACAAGAAGGCCTTTGTATTTAACAAGCTCTTTGCAAATATCGCAGTTGCATGACTCAATCATAGGAACCAGTTTGTCTGCAATTTCTCTTGTAACTTTTGCATTATCTTTATTGGATAGCCACTCTGCAAACAGAGCTTTCATCTCTGCAGTGCAGGTGTTGCATTCCATTCCTTCTGCCATTAACCTTTGAACAGTAGAGCGCAACCTTTCTGCTCCTACTCTCATTCCAAGACCAAACTCCGCATTGTCTTCAAACAATGAGTTTGCCCATGCCGGACCTCTGCCGTTTTTATCTTTACAGTAAGGAGAAGATGGGAATGAACCGCTATAGATAGAGGTACAACCTGTTGCGTTGGCAACGGTCATTCTGTCTCCGAACAATTGAGTAATTGCTTTAATATAAGGTGTTTCACCACAACCTGAACAAGCTCCTGAGAACTCGAATAATGGCTGTGCAAACTGTGAATTTTTAACGTTTTGCTCTTTAGGAACTACGGTGTCTTTGTATCCTATGTGAGAATGCATGTAATCGTAGTTTGCTTGCTGGCTTTCCTGACTTGCAGCAGGTTCCATAACCAATGCTTTGGTTTTGGCAGGGCAGATATCGGCACAGTTGCCGCAACCTGTACAATCTTGAGGAGATACCTGCATGGTAAATGTAAAGTCTTTAAGAGGACCGTTACCTTTTACTCGCTTAACAGATGCAGGTGCCTTTTCAGCTTCTTGCTCTGTCATAAGGAACGGACGGATTGCTGCGTGAGGACATACAAATGAACATTGGTTACATTGAATACAATTTTCAGGAATCCATGAAGGAACGTGAGTTGCAATACCGCGTTTCTCGTAAGCTGCCGTACCGGCAGGGATAACTCCGTCTGCGGCATCTTTGAATACACTTACAGGAAGATCGTTACCGCACTGTGCATTTACAACATCTGCAACACTTTTTACCCATTCAGGAGCAAGACGGTTGAATGATTCCGGAACAAATTTAGTGGCAACTATATTGTTCCATTCAAAAGGGATCTCAACTTTTACAAACTCAGCTCCTCTGTCAACAGCTGCGCAGTTCATGCTTACAACTTGCTCTCCTTTTTTACCGTAGCTCTTTTCAATCGCTTTTTTCATACTCTTAACGGCAAGCTCGTAAGGGATAATTTCTGTGATTTTAAAGAACGCAGATTGAAGAATGGTATTGGTTCTGTTTCCTAAACCAATTTCCTCTGCAATTTTGGTTGCATTAATAATATACAGGCTAACGTTTTTATGAGCAATCTCAGATTTTACATGATCCGGAATTCTCTTAAGGGTTTCTTGTGTATCCCACAAGCTGTTCAGAAGGAATATTCCGTTCTTTTTAATACCTCTTAAAACATCATATTTGTTAAGGTAAGAAGGAACGTGGCAAGCTACGAAATCAGGGGTGGAAACCAAATACGGAGAGGAAATAACGTTATCTCCAAATCTTAAATGGGAACAGGTAAATCCGCCTGATTTTTTAGAATCGTAATCGAAATATGCCTGACAATATTTGGGGGTGTTCTCCCCAATGATTTTAATGGTATTTTTGTTTGCTCCAACGGTACCGTCAGATCCAAGACCATAGAATTTACACTCGGTTGTCCCTTTTTTAGCAAGGCTGATCTCTTCTCTTACAGGAAGTGATTTGAATGTAATATCATCTATGATACCAATGGTAAAGTCGTTTTTAGATTCTTTAGCTTTAAGATTATCAAATACGGAAAGAATTTGTGCAGGGCTGGTATCTTTTGAGGATAAGCCGTAACGTCCGCCAACAACTTTAATGGAAAGGCCTTGTTCTGCAAGAACTGCTTTTACATCTACGTATAAAGGTTCTCCAACTGCACCCGGCTCTTTGGTCCTATCCAGAACTGCAATCTTTTTAACGGTAGAAGGAAGAACTCTTAACAGGTATTTTGGAGAGAACGGTCTGTAAAGTCTTACAATGATAACACCAACTTTTTCTCCTTTTGCGTTAAGATAATCTACGCACTCTTTAATTGTTTCTGTTACGGAGCCCATTGCTACAATTACGTTTTCTGCTTTAGCATCTCCGTAGTAATCGAATGGAAGATAATGTCTGCCTGTAAGTTCGCTGATCTCACCCATGTATCTTGCTACAACATCGGGAACTGCCTCATAATATGAGTTGCAAGCCTCTCTGTTCTGAAAATATACGTCTGCATTTTGTGCAGTACCTTTGGTTACGGGTGCATTAGGGTTTAGTCCTCTTGTGCGGAATCTTGCAAGTGATTTCTGGCTCAGCATCCCTTTAAGGGCATCAGCGTCTATTGCTTCAATTTTCTGAATCTCGTGTGAGGTTCTGAATCCGTCAAAGAAGTGAACAAACGGAACAGAGGATTTTATAGTTGAAAGGTGCGCTACCGCAGCCATATCCATAGCCTCTTGTACGCTTGCAGAGCCAAGGAATGCAAACCCGGTCTGTCTTGCAGCCATAATATCTTGGTGGTCACCAAAGATAGAAAGTGCGTGTGATGCCAGTGCTCTTGCCGACACATGGAATACCGTAGGAAGTAATTCTCCTGCAATTTTGTACATGTTAGGTACCATTAACAGCAATCCTTGTGATGCTGTAAAGGTAGAAGTAAGGACACCTGCCTGTAAAGAGCCGTGTACAGCACCTGCTGCGCCCCCTTCACTTTGCATTTCAACCACTTTTACCGATTCACCAAATATGTTTTTCTTTCCGAATGCAGACCACTCGTCTACCAGCTCTGCCATTGTTGATGACGGAGTAATAGGGTAGATGGCTGCTAACTCACAGAACATATATGCCACGTGTGCTGCGGCGTAATTACCATCGCAGGTAATAAATTGTTTCTCTTTAGCCATATTTATGTAATTAAAGATTATATAATTTAGTTAAATATTGTTTTCTGTTATTGATTGTTAAAATTTTCTTAAAAAGGATTAAGATATTTTACATAAAATAAACAAATTATAATTCCAAAAGTACGGAAAATAATTGAATATTAAAAGAAAATAATGCTTTTATATATATAACGGTTATCCCGATAGATACCCCAAAATTATTTTGATAAATTTGGACTATTTATCGGGAAAATAATACTTTCCTTCTGCCGGAGCACTCTATTGGAACCCTTCGGTTTTTGCTTGAGGGGCAATCTTATTGATTAACCCTTGAAGTACTTTACCGGGCCCCAACTCTATAAATTCCGCAGCTCCGTCTGCAACCATATTCTGAACGGATTGTGTCCACCTTACGGGGGCAGTGAGCTGAATAAGCAGATTCTCTTTTATCTCTTTTGGGCATGTGTGCGGTTTTGCGTCTACATTTTGGTAAACAGGGCATACAGGGGCTACAATCGTGGTCTTTTCAATTGCCTGAGCTAGTTCTACCCTTGCAGGATCCATCATTGGTGAGTGGAATGCACCTCCTACCGGAAGCGGTAATGTTCTTTTTGCCCCGGCCTCTTTAAGAAGAGCACAGGCTTCATTTACGGCTTCTACCTCTCCCGATATTACAACCTGCCCGTTGCAATTATAATTTGCCGCAACAACAACTCCGTTTATTTTCTGGCAGGTATCTTCTATTATTTGATCATCCAGACCCAGAATAGCAGCCATGGCAGATGGTTTTATCTCACATGCTTTCTGCATTGCCATTGCCCTTTTGGAGACCAGTATTAAGCCGTCCTCAAAATTCATGGCGCCTGCGGTAACAAGAGCCGAGAATTCGCCTAGCGAATGGCCGGCAGTCATTTGAGGGTTAAAATCGGGAAGGCATTTTGCAAGAATCACGGAATGTAAAAAAATAGCAGGTTGTGTCACCTTGGTTTGTTTAAGCTCGTCTGCGGTTCCGTTGAACATAATATCGGTAATGCGGAATCCCAGAATGGTGTTGGCTTTCTCAAACATTTCTTTTGCCAGTGGATTATTGTTATACAAGTCTTGTCCCATACCTGTAAATTGGGCTCCCTGGCCAGGAAATACATACGCTTTCATATTTATTTTTATAAAATTCGGGTGCAAAGATAGAAAAACTCTTTAAAATAACTAACTTTGTGCCTTGTAACATCCTGCCCCTGTAGTTTAATGGATAAAATATAAGATTCCGGTTCTTAGGATGGCGGTTCGATTCCGCCCGGGGGTACAAAAAAAGAGAGACTGAGCAGTCTCTCTTTTTGTTTAACAAAATGCCAAAAAGAAATTAGAACACTCTGTCTGATAAGTGCTTTTTTATTGTTCCAGATACTTATTCAGGATTTGCGCTACTGCATGTAAATCATTAGGTAGCGGCATATCCCCACATGTAATTACCCCTGTTGGTCCAAGGAGTAAATAACGTGGAATTACAATAGATTTTTTCTGAAAAACTTTTGAGGCAATATCATCTTTTAGCTTTTGATTGGCTAAAAGATGAAACCCGGTTAAATTAAAATTTTCAATTACCTCTTTCCATTCTTTTTCAGCAGAGGCTTCATCAATGGTTATATAAACTAATTTCAAATTATTGTAACTAGCTGTTAATTTGTGCAATTCTTCTACATACTGAAATTGCTGCCGACAAGGTATGCACCAAGATGCCCAAATATCTACCAGACAGTAGTCTCCTTTAATTTCCGGAGTCTCTGAAAGATCGGCTAGAGAGTTAATTTCACGCTCAACGTACTGGATAGGTTCTTTCATTCCGGTTGCCTGCCGTTGCTTGGCAAGCAGAGTTAATATTGCAACAGATTCCGATTGCGGCGCAATCTCTTTCATGTAATTAATTAACGAAGGAGTATCCATTGATGTAAACCCCAGTATATTATCCAACATAATAACCCTAAAGAAACTAGCTATCTGTACCTTTACAGGTGCTAAGAGCCAATGGGCATAAGGTCCGAATGTTTCGGGAGTATAACGGCCATAAAGCTCCTTTTTCTTTTCATCACTAAGTTGCTTGAACAAATATGTATATTTTGGGCTAAGATAAGCAGAACCAAGAAAAAAGCGCAGACTTATTTCATCATCATAGCTGGAAAATCGTTCATTGATGTGACTCATAGTTTCATTTATTTGGATTATTTGACTATTTGTCAGCTTTTTATTGTACTGAATTTGATCTAGTGTCTTCCATAATTCGCTGTGTTGGTAATCTATTATGTCGCGTTTTAATACTTCGCCAAATTGAATAGAAATAGAATCGGCCGATATAAGGTGATTTATATCTTCTTTTGCGGGGTTAACGAATAGCTCTATGAATTTTGCCTCGATATCGGAATAATCGTCTGTTCTGAGAACCATGCTTTGTAAAGGGGCTACAAATCCCATAGTGCCGTTCCATTGATTATTATAATATCTGTGTCCTGAAGCATTTGATCCTTTGAAAGTGACTTCCCCATTGATATAATGAATGGTAATGCTATCATCGGGGAACACCCATACAAAGCTCCTTTTTTTGTCTATTTTGATCTGTAAGTAATTATAATCTGACACATCTGTTTTATATATAATTGCCTTTTGAGGCGACACCTGAAATTTATCAATCGTATAGATTCCCTGGAATGCACCATCTATTGCTCCTTGAATTTCTACAGTAGCATCAGTCTCGGATATTATTTGCAATGAAGCAATTCCTTGTCCATTACAAACATGCATAGTACTTAGTACCATGCTAAATAAAATGATTATTCTTTTCATACTCTATAAAAGGGGCAATTAGATGCCCCTTATCTAAATGATTAAAATCTAAAGGTATATGTACAATATGGGCAGTACTAACACCTATCTACTGCATGATCCTCCGTTTTGACATCTTATGGTAATATCGGCAGCCATATCATCGGTATTTTGATAAAAACCTTCCCATTCAGGTATATAGGGAGAGTTGTTTGGTCCATTACATTCGCATTTAAAAAATGCTCCTCCTCCCTTTATTAGATTCATTTGTTTTTTTGAAAGTTGAAGATTTGTAAATTTTTGCATTTCCATAATAGTAAATTTTAAATTAGTGATTTAAAGTAGCTTTTTTTACAATCGGTTTTTATGTGCCGTTGTAAATGTTACAATTAAGTAGCTCTGAATTTTATTTATAGGTGCCTTACTTTAGTTTAAAAACAAAAATCTCTTTTCTTATTTTTTGCTATAATTTATATTATGCTGGCAAGACATCATAGTCAATAGCAAATTATAGAATGTATTCAAGGTCAGTTATATCATATATCTCTGGTAATCGTCGACCATTAATAAGTATTTCCGGTGTTATCTTTACTCCTATTTTATAACAATATTCATTTTGAGCTTTTAATATCTCTACTGCATTTTGAGTTTCTTCAACGAAATGCTCCAAATATCCTTTCTGATACCACATGCTCATTGCGGCATTAACTTTCTCCCAACCGCCATTCTCTAGGAGTGAGATAGTGATAAATTGTTTTGCGGCCTGTATGGCTTTTGCATCTTTTTCATTGGTAATCATCAGATAGTCTATACGACAATCTTTGATTGTTGAAATAATCTTATGTGCTTTACCACAATGGCTACATCTTAGATTCAGAATAGCAGTTATGCGATATTCTGAATGTTTCATATTATTAATTGAGTAAATTTTGTCAAAATCCGAAGTTAGAATAATTGGAGAAATTGATAACATATAAGGTAAAATTTCGTTGGAGGATAGCAATCTTTCATTTTTTTCAATTAACGTATTCCATTGTGTCGTTGCTGATAAAAGTGTACAACCCTTATAAGTAGAAAGAAAAATAAGGAGATATAATGCTACCCAAGTTAATAGGTCGGGATAAAAACTAAGTCTTTGGAATAAAGAATCTCCACTATAAATCAATATTATAAACTCTAGAATTAACAATGCGTCAAGGAGAAAGCACCACAGACATCCTGTTGATTTCATCCATTGCCATATAATTGAATAGAAAACAAAACCTAGTGACAATGAGCTATATAACATCCATCCGGGTAGAGGGTCTTTTGTAATAAAAATTCCCCAAACTATCATTGTAAGGAAATATGCCCAAGCTAATATTCCTAATGGTAATAATCCAAATAAGAAAGCCTCATTTGTACGAAATATATTCTTACACTTGTCAAGGTTATTAACCATACATACGTTTTGCATTAATGAGGAATCCCAATATGTTTTAATAATGATTATAGTAGATATTGCCAAGCCAAGTAAGTTTACAACACAAATAATCTTTTCATAAATAGTAAAGGATAAGAAGTTATTAATACACACATTCCAGAGTATTATCACAACTAATAAGCATAAAATCCACCAAATGGCAGGTTGCGATATAAACCAAAAGACCTCACGAAGAGCATAAATAAATTTGGAAATATATTTTATGTTTTCCTCTTTTTCTGCCAATAAAATATCTCCACTCCAAGATTTACAAAAATTCTCAATGTTAATAACAAATGTATTAGTTGTGGATTGCAGTACTATTTTATTTTCTTTGTTAATCCCATTGAAAAGATAAAACAGGTTCTGCGAATTCCTAAGAAAAACAATCGCAGGAGTTGGCACGTCATTTAATTGTGCAGGAGAGATACAGCATACTATATTGGGAATATGCAAAGCATCCAATGTATCGCTAAGGGCACGTATACTATGCGGTAATGGATGTTTCCTATAAATATTCTGAATAGTTATAATATCTATGCGGCATCCTTTTTTTTCTAGGAATTTTTTCAATAATTTTATCGTGATTATATAACTACTATCAAGTGCCATATTAAGTCTGAAAGATTTGGTAAATATTTAACTACATACAGAATATACCCTCGTATGTCTTGCTCTCTGTTCTAATATGAATCGTGTAAATAGTCCCAACTGCCATTGCAGATATATGATGAGCACTTTTACTCCCATCAGCAAAGAATGGCATCTCATAAATTACGGTGTCTGATCCATCCAGAATAGAAATTGTACACATCTCCATAGAAAGGAATATGACCGTTATTGTAGATTGAGATTTATTAATCCCAACTTCCGGAACTAGATTTAATGAACGTACATCTTTATTACATTCACGTATCTCTTCCATTCTAATTGTTTCAATATTATTTCCATTCGCTAAGACTATGCTTAATGGAGTAACAAAAATCAACACTAATAATAGAAATAGTTTTTTCATAAGCTTTACATTTAATTTCTATCAAATTTACAAGATTAACTTTGCATTTACAAGAATTTTATATTCACTAATAAGTTTGTAAAATACTAATTACTAGCAATATATGAAAAATATTTTACACCTACTATTCATCATAAAAATATGAGGCAAAAATCTCCTATCAGACTTGCCTCATATTCTTTATTATTTTAATTGTTTCTATTTTTTCATTAATTGTTTTAGATAATTATCCAGAGTAATTTTTACTCCCATTTTATCTGTAATTTTTAATCTTCTATTAATGGTAGACCGTTCATTCGTGTAGCCTAAACATATTGTTATCTCTAGATACGAAAACCCACAGCACATTAATGCCATAAAATTTAAATCATCTTCATTTAGAGTAGGATGTTCTTTCTTAAGGTTATTCAATATGCCGTTATAATGGTCATTTACAACATATTGTAAGTCTTTCCATATTCCTGGATCGGACTCCTTATTAAGTTTTACTGTTTTTTTGAATAACTCTTGAAATTTACTGTTCTTTTCTTCGTGACGGTATGATAATTCTATCAATGTTTTCATTGCAGTGATTTGATGCTGTAAGGCATCCCTGAGCTTTGACTCATTCTCAAGTTTTTCCATAACCGTATTTTGTGATTCTACAGACTCTTTTTGCAGACTTTCTATTAAAGCTAAATTATCTCGAGCTACCGTTCGTTTATGCCTTATAAACACCCATAATAGTGTAGCGATAAGTAATAGCAATAGAACTAATAGTGAAATAGTGTAATTTTTATTGATAAGCTGCATGTGCATTTGTATATTTTGCTTTTCAAGCTGGTGATTATCATACTGCTTTTCGATATTAAATAATTCCCTTTTACGTGTTTCACTCATTATTGAATCGGATAAAACATCTGCTTGTATGTAAAAATCCAATGCGGCATGATAATTTTTCTTTGCTTTTTCTATAGCAACCCCTGACAGCAATACATTCAGTTTCTCTCTATATGTTGTACCATAAGGCAATAGATGATAATAATGCTGTGCAGAATCTATCTGTTTTAAGAAAATGTACGATTCTATAATATATGATAACGGATCCGATAGATTTATTTTATTGGGAGTATTCTGGATGATATATAGGGATAAGTCCTTAGCCTTTTTATATTGTTTGTCCATAAAATAAGTGCCAGCCAATAAATTATAGCTGTCAAATAAGGCAAATGAATCTTTATTTGTTTTTGATAGATCAATAGCTTTACTAATATAGTAATATGCACTATCAACATTTCTGGTCCGGTATATTTGTCCAATAACACGTAAGCATGTTTGTTGGTATTTTTGATTATTTGTTTTTTTGAAATATTGCAGAGACTTCTTATATCTCTCTAACTGTTTGTCATTTTCTATATAAATTCGTTGATATAATTCTCCTAAACGGAAGTTAAGTAGTCCCATGGTCATATAATCATCTGAAGAAACAGTTTCTTCCGCTTTTTTATACCAAATAATTGCGTCTCTAAATAACTGCATCTCCGATAGAACAACTCCTTTGTACATATAAATACTCGCCAGCCTCTCCCTCTGCGGATGTTTTGTATAATACTTTACCGCAATATCAATTAAAGAATCACTTTTAATGGTATCATAATTTTTATATTGGGCTTGTGTATATAATAGGGCATAAAGTGCTTTCTCCCGTTTGCCCGACAACTGTTGGGGATGAATGGTCTTAATGAGAGCATAAGCCCCAGCAGTGCTATCTGGATATTGTACCATGAATGTATCTACTTCTTTTAAAATTTTATCCGTAGATGATTGACATCCAATTAGATAAAATAGTAAAAAAACAATTAAGATTTTCTTAGGCATATTCGAATTGAATTTAAGTATAGCAAAGATACATGTTTTTGCTGTTCCTACAAACACAATAAGAAAACTGTACCCAAACAATCCTTCTATGTCATAATAAAGAAGCGGCTGCCAGAAATATGACAGCCGCCTAACATAACATCTGAGTACCTATTTAATTGGGCCTAAACTCGGAAGTTTGACACTTTCATAAAATAAAAATATTTGTAACTATTTGAGAGATTTATTATTAAAACTCTTTTTTTTTGTCAAATATTATACGTATCTTTGTGGATAATATTAGA
>JAVWIB010000100.1:8592-10714 GCA_036639755.1 Bacteroidales bacterium | reverse complement strand
ACATTCGCGGCCGTTCGCTATCCAAAGTTTTCTTTATTATAGACGAGGCGCAAAACCTTACCCCGCACGAGGTTAAAACCATTATCACCCGTGCCGGTGAGGGTACCAAAATTGTCTTTACAGGTGATATTCAGCAAATTGACCAGCCTTATCTTGATAAATGGTCCAACGGACTCACTCACCTTAGCGATAAACTTTTTGGTGAAGAGCTTTTTGCCCACGTAAACCTTGTAAAAGGGGAACGGAGCGAACTTAGCGAACTAGCCGGTAAAAAACTGTAATCACACGGCAAAAAATGATCATTGCAAACAAAGTAATAATTCCGTATCCGATAACACTTGAATAACAGCCGGAGCAAAATCGTCAGAAATTTTGCTACCGGCGTTTTTCTTGGCAAATTTTTGTGCATCATCGGCAGTTGGAAATTGAATAACAGCCTTGTAGAATAGTTCTTCACCCTCAAACTCATTGGTAAACCATACATTAAAAGTGGTAAATCCCTCAAAAAGAGGATACAAATCCTGTGCAGAATTATTGAGGGCAATCTGCCCCTGTACCAATTTTAATCTTCCCGATAAACTTTCCCCCAGTTTTGCGGTAACAATCTCAGGTACTGCAAATTTTATTGGTTCCTGCAATTGGTTCAGATAGTTTTTATACAACAGATCTGCCCCCTCACGGGCTTGTGCGGTGGAATTGTCAAAAACAATGGAAATATACTCTGCAGCAACGCAACTTTGCAACTGATAGTTGGTCATGCAATCAAAAAAACCGTATTGATCCCGTTTCAGGAATTTATGCACATGGGTGGAATAAAGCCCGAATGCCCCTTGAGGAGTCTCCATTTTGTAAATTTCCACGGTGTATTTTTCGGTTACAAGTGCTCCGTTAAAAATAAATGTTGCATTTAATTGGGTAACATCCAACTCCTTAAAGCCATACTCATAATACAGGTCAGACCCTCCGTTCATGAATCCGTATAGAGCCGTCCCCTTAAAATTTTTCTTTGTTAGAATCTCCGTTGCAAGATGATCTGTTTTTTCTTGTGCAAACGCAGAGCTACAGAACAAGATGGTGCAAATAGTAAAAAAAGCACACAGGGTAACAAATTTAGCAAAGTATCTCATAATCAGCACTCTATTTTTATCAGTTCTATCTTCTCCCTCTCTCCTATACCAAGGCCGTATTCCTGCGCCATGGTTACAAATTTATAGGCTGCCGGACGGTCGCTTTTTTGAATTCCCTCTTCAATTCTTTTTTTAACAATAATCTCATGCCCGATGCGATCAATTGCTACGGGATCAGACCCTACTAGCATTGTATCGTAACGACAGATAAATTGCGGATTTGCCCCCGGGCCACCCTCATAACATCCTATAAATCCGTCAACTATATTCAAAACAACTTTATCTCTTACAGGCGGAAATGCGCATACCTGAGCACAAGTAGGATGCCATAACTTGGCATGCAGGCGGGCAGTATTGCTAATAGGACCAAACGCCACGCTTTTTTTAGATTTTTCTCCCCTGTAAGGGAAAGCATGGAGCTTTTTAAGGTATTGTACGCTTGCTGATATTCCGGTACACCATCTACAACACATTTTTTATTGGTAGCCATTACTACCTTACCCGGATAGAGCCCCGGCATAGAATTTTTGGTTCTGGGGATAGCCAGAGCATCTTTAATGTTGGTAGCAGGCTCGGCATCCGCCATGATTGAAGAATCGGGAGACGCAGCAACAGGACTTACTGCCGCTACCGCCTGCTGTACCGGAGCAATGGCGAGTCCCACGCCCCCTGCCGATACAATTTTGAAGAATTTCCGTCGGTCCATAGTTTAGTTTATTAATGCGGTGCACGTGCATGCGCATGTGCACCGCTAAAAATCGTTGATTTTTTTTATTGTATCTTGTTCTTTATATTCTCCGCAATTTTGCCAACCAGACAAACCCGCGCTTCTTTGCTTGCCCAGCCGATATGTGGGGTGAGGGCAATCTTTGAGTGATCGGTGAGTTGTAAGTAAGGGGAGGTTAGCGGAATTGGCTCTTTGGTAAAGACATCTACTCCGGCACCGGATATAAGGTTGTTATTCAGTGCTCTTACCAAGTCTTCTTCGTTAATAA
>JAVWIB010000100.1:0-8582 GCA_036639755.1 Bacteroidales bacterium | reverse complement strand
CCGCCGCGCCCCATGTTAATGATATAGGCGGTTGGTTTCATTAATGTTAGTTTATCATATGTGATAAGATGATTGGTGCGCTCATTTAACGGAGCGTGAATAGAGATGATATCGCACTCTTTCATAAGCTGCTCCAGAGGAAGTGCCTTGTATTTATCGGAATGCGGATTACCGCCGGTGGAGTAATAAACCACCTCCATGCCAAAGGCCGTTGCAATCTCGGCCACACGCGAGCCAATGTTTCCAAGCCCTATGATTCCGTATTTTTTCCCTTTTAACTCCCAGAAGCATTTTGTAACATCGGTGAAGGAATTGCCGTTGGAATATTGGCCGCTCTTTACGGCATTATTAAAATAAGGTATTTGCCCAACCAACGTAAGTATCAGAGAAAAAGTAACTTGTACAACGCTTTCGGTTGAATAGCCTATTGCATTTTTTACCAAAATTCCTTTGGCATTTGCATACGGAATATCAATATTATTAGTTCCCGTAGCTGCCACGCAGATAAGTTGTAAGTTAGGTGCAGCATCAATTTGCTCCTTCCCAATCACCACTTTATTTACAATTAAAACGTCACAATCCTTCATCCGCTCAACCACATCTGCCGGCGCAGTATAAGGATATGTAACAAGATTGCCTAATTTACGAATAGGCTCCATGGATACGTCATTACCAACCGTATCCGCATCAAGAAATACTATTTTGTTCATTATGTTAAATTTACTGGTTTACCGAATGGTAACAAAGGTATAAAAATTGGGAGAGTAATCTATCTATTTTACGAGTTATTTTATAAAACTACCTCTTAGGCAGCAGCACCGCCACAATTCCAAGTAACGGCAGGTAGGCGGAGAGGTGGAAGACGGCCTCTATTCCGTGAGATTCGGCGTAACCTCCCCAGAAAGCAGCGGCAATGCCGGCAATTCCAAAGGAGAAGCCAAAGAATAGTCCCGATATCATTCCCAAGCGGTTGGGGAGCAGTTCCTGAGCATAAATAATAATGGCGGGAAATGCGGAGGAGAGCATAAATCCAACCCCAAAACTGAATACGATTGTCCACTCCAGATTGGCAAAAGGCATGGCAATACTAAACGGGGCAGTTCCAAGGATTGAGGCCCATATCACATATTTACGTCCGATCTTATCACCGATAGGGCCGCCAAGCATGGTTCCCAGTGCCGTTGCAAAGGTGAAAATAAATAATGCATATTGCGAATTCTGTATACTTACCCCAAATTTATCAATCAGATAAAATGTATAATAGCTACTCATACTGGCCATGTATACATATTTGGAGAAAATAAGGAGTAATAGTACTCCTATTACAAAATAAGTTTTTTGATCTGAATACGGACGGGGAATCCAATCCGGATCACCTTTGTGTACCACTTTATGTTTGCGGGGTGCAGCCTCAGCCACAACATCTACGTTAGCCGCACAATTTGTCTCACTACTCATTCCAGCAGCGTTTGTTCCAATCTCAGCCATCGCTTTTTTATCGGCCTCGGCCAGAAGTTTTTTATACCATCCGGCAATCAGAATACTTGCGCCAATCCCTATAAAAGCTACAAAAGCCACCAGTGCGGTGTGGTTACGTCCATACGGAGCAATCACCAAAGCGGCCAGCAACGGCCCAAGGGAGCCGCCAAAATTTCCTCCCACCTGAAAGATAGACTGGGCAAAGCCCTTTCTTCCTCCCGATGCAAGGGAGGTAAGCCGCGATGCCTCGGGATGTACAATAGAGGATCCGGCTCCCACCAACACCACAGATAGAATAACCAGACCGATTGTATTGGCATAAGCCAGAAATACCATTCCGGTAAAGGTAAGACATGCGGCAAGGGTAAGAAACCAAGGGTTGGGCCTGCGATCGAGATAAAAGCCCATAATAGGCTGTAAAACAGAGGCCGACATCTGATAAATTAAAGTAATAATACCTATCTGCACAAAATTTAATGCCAGATCATCTTTAATAATGGGATACAACGAGTTAACAACCGCCTGCAATGTATCATTGCAACAATGGCAGACACTTAACGAAACCAATACTCCCATTGCCAGATTCCGTGCCCCGGCATTTCCTCCCTTCTGTGCAGAATTTTTTACCTCTATCATCTTATCCTTAAATCTCCATCATTCTACGAATTGGCAATAGCGCCTTTTCCCTTAACTCTTTTGATATTTCAACTAAATATTTTTCCTCTTTTAGCGATTCGTAAACATCTTCCAACGTAGCCATTTTCATATATTTACAAATTGCACAATCCGATACCGGAATAAATTCTTTATCGGGATTATCGCTTTGCAACTTGTACAATGTGCCGTTCTCTGTTGCTATTATAAATTGTTTTTTAGCAGATTCTTTTGCATGCCGCAAGATTCCCGATGTGGAATACATATAACAATTGGGATGATTGAGAATTATATCATCGTGAGAGCATTGAGATTCGGGGTGAATCAGCACATCCGCTTGCGGATATTGAGCAAGGCGGCTTAGGATCATCTTGGTTGTAATCTGCTGATGCACAAAACAGCAGCCATCATAAATATCCATTTTCCGACCGGTAGCCTTTTGAATATAGTTTCCCAGATTTTTATCGGGGACAAAAAATATTTTTGCCTCTTTGGGTAGATGCTCCACCACTTTAAGGGCATTGGCAGAGGTGCAGCAATAATCGGTTTCGCTTTTTACATCGGCCGTTGTATTTACATAACTCACCACAATTCCTCCGGGGTTGGCGGCTTTCCATGCCCGCAAGTCTGCACTCGTAACTCCGTCTGCCAGAGAACATCCGGCTCCCAGAACCGGGACAAATACTTTTTTATCGGGAGAAATAACCGCCGCCGTTTCCGCCATAAAACGGACTCCGGCAAAAACAATCATATTGGCATTGGTCGTGGCCGCTTTTTTGGAAAGTTCCAAGGAATCGCCCAGAAAATCGGCAATATCCTGCACATCGGGATTGGAATAATAATGGGCAAGCACAATGGCATTTTTTTGCTTTTTCAGCTCTCCGATAGCTTTTATAAGTTCCTGTTTGTTCATCTTTTATAACACCTGTATGTTCATACTAATATCCATTGCGGTAACGGTATGGGTTAACGCCCCTACGCTGATAAAATCGACTCCGGTGGCTGCTACCTCCTTTAGACGGGGGATGCTCATATTGCCGGATGCCTCGGTTTTAGCACGGCCGGCAATCAACTGAACAGCCTGAGTCATAAGGGCATTGTTCATGTTATCCAGCATAATAATATCTGCTTTATTATCAAGAGCTTCCTGTACCTGAGCAAGATTGGTGGTCTCCACCTCAACCTTTATGGTAGCGGGGATATGAGATCGCACCTGCTTCACAGCCTGCGTAATAGATCCGGCCATCTTAATATGGTTATCTTTAATCATGGCCATATCGTATAATCCCATGCGGTGATTGGTTCCGCCGCCATGCTTAACGGCCATTTTGTCCAGAACTCTAAGCCCCGGAGCGGTTTTACGGGTATCCAACAACTGCGTTTTACTTCCGGCCAGTTCCTTTACATATTTTGATGTTTCGGTAGCAATGCCGCACATTCTCTGGAAAATATTCAAAGAGAGACGCTCCCCCTTTAAAAGAGTTGGATACGAAGCCTCTATACGCAAAATAAAATCTCCTTTTTGTACAGAATCGCCATCTTTTACAGCCGAAATCAATTTTATGTCTTTTTGAAAACGTTCAAAAACACGTTTCACAATATCCAGCCCGGAAATAATGCCGGGTGCTTTTGCTGTCATGGTTGCAACAGCACGCGAAGATTCGGGAATAATGGAATCGGTCGTAATATCTCCCGTATTGATATCCTCTTCCAAAGCCAAGTCTATTAACTTGTCTATTAAATGATTATATTCTGTCATATCTACTTTATTTATTTTCAAAATTAAGATATCCCTCATTCACCGGGGCAATTGTTATCTTTTTGCCTGTTTGCTGTACCGAATGCACTGCAAATTCATCGCTCATACCGCTGTAATCCTCTCTGTAATGCCCTCCCCGGCTCTCTTTGCGTAAAAATGCAGGGGTCATGATCAGCTGTGCAACCGTAAGTAACCTGTTGGATGCTTCTATATAAAATTCCTTTTTACCGTCCAATCCGTTTGCCTCTCCGGCCACCTGCTGCTCCAGCTCCTCAATCATCTCCAGCCCCTTGGCCAGCAACTCCCCGTTTCGTACAATTCCGGCATACCTGTTCATAATTTGGGCAACCTGCTGCTTTATCTGCTCATAAAATCCGCAAAGCCGCTCATCTTTTCCATACTCCTTCTCAAATTCCGGAATAGCATTCATCGGCTCCCGTTTCAAAGAATCCTCAATAGCTCTGTCTGCAAACACCAGACACTCCAACAAAGAATTGGAAGCCAACCTATTAGCCCCCATAATTCCCGTAGCCGCAATCTCTCCGCAAACATAAAGCCGTTTTACATCACTCCTCCCCGATAAATTGGAAGCCACCCCTCCTACTGTATAATGGGCCGCAGGGGCCACCGGAATCTCCTGCGTAAAATCGAGTCCCAGCTCCTTGCATTTCTGATAAATATTGGGAAAACGGGCAATCAGTTTGCCTGAATTAATATGTTTAAGCGACAACATAACATAAGGACGGTTGTCTGCCAGCATCTGTTTATAAATAGAGCGAGCCACAATATCCCTTGGAGCCAGCTCGGCCAGCTCATGAATGGTGAGCATAAAACGTTTTCCTGCCGCATTCAGCAAATGCGCACCCTCTCCTCTGACAGCCTCGCTTATTAAAAACGCCTTTGGTGAATTTTCTATATAAAGTCCCGATGGGTGAAATTGAATAAACTCCAGATCCAAAATCCGACATCCCACCTTATAAGCCATTGCAAGGCCGTCACCTATGGTAGTTTGCGGATTGGTTGTTCTGGAATAAATGGCAGAAGCACCTCCGGAAGTAAGAAAAACATGATCGGCAAAAAGAAAATTTTCTCCCGGTTCAATCTGAGTATTGCTTTCATTCCAGTACCTTACTCCGTAACAAATATTCTCCTTCACGAGCAAATCCAGCACCGTCATATTCTCAAAAACAGTTATCTGTTCCCTTGTCTGAACCTTGGAAATAAGGAATTCGGTAATCATTCTCCCCGTAGAATCTCCCCCCGCATGCAAAATTCTCCTGCGGTGATGCCCCCCCTCCAGACCAAGTGCCAACCGACCGTTCTCGGTATCAAACCTCATCCCTTGGGCTATCAGTTCATTAATTCTTTTAGGGCCTTCATTCACAAGTACATCAACCGCCATATCTTCACACAGTCCTCGTCCGGCAATCATGGTATCCGTTTTATGAATATCGGGATCATCCTCAATAGAGGTAACGGCGGCAATCCCTCCTTGTGCATTATAAGAGTTGCTTTCTCTTACGGCACTTTTTGTTATAAGGGCAACATTCCCGTGAAACGAAGCTTTATATGCAGTGTATAATCCTGCCAAGCCGCTTCCTATAACCAGATAATTAAACTTTTGCATTAAGAAGTGATCTCAAATAATTTTTTCAATTACGTATTAAGTGGGGTAAAACTGCGTAAAGGTACAACTTATTTCACAATTCTCCCAACAGGATACAGTCCGGCTTTCGGTTCAACATTTTTCCGTAACTCATCCATAAAAAACCGGAGAATAGCCTCCGGATTGGAGGCAAACTGCGGATCGCTTCTCTTTTTATCCGTAAAACGCTGTTTCAAAACAGGATCTTTTGCCAGCATCTCACGCCCTTTTACCTCCATATATGGGAGACTCACCCAAAACTCGGAAGAATAACGGACAAAGCCGTTAAAAAATCCCCAGTATAACAAAGAGGTGGGCGATGCAGGTTCCAGCATATGAGCAGCAATCTTTATTCCGGGCTGATCTGCTCGAACAATGACAGAACCTTTTGGATAGGTAATATGTTCCATAGCCGTCTTATACTTCACTTTTACCGTATTGCGCCCCTCATACGGAATTTTTGACCATTCAGATTCCGTAAACCGGTATGTCTGAACCTCCAAAGTCTGCTCCTTGGAAAGCTCTTCATATTGAATATGATGTACATCCAGCAGCTCAATCACATTACAGCACTCGGCAGAAATAATGTAAGCCTCCGGCAACACAACCTGCACATCTTTTTCATACGAGGTATATAAATAAGAAGGGACGGTTATCGGGGAGTTATAATCATGAATTGTCCACTCTCCTCCCGATAAATCGCTCTTAATTGTCTTTCTCTCCCAAGCAAGGAAATCCACCGCTGCGCTATCTTTATAAACCGTTTTATAAGAGAGTGCCAACGTATCTTTTCTAAATTGTGCAGAGCAAGTATAGGCATCTGCCTGAGCAATCGCTTTTTGAAGAGCATTCCGGTTTGCCCCCACAATCTCCAGAGTATTTCTTATCATTTTATAAGTAGCATGAACCCTCTGTTTATAAGGTTTGTAAATATGATTTTCTATCAATAGCCCTATCCTGTTTAATGAACATACATACCCGTTTGAATATTGCGGGGTAAAATTATCCCCAATAATCCCCTGTGACGGATCATTGCTCTTCTTAAAAGAAAAATAAGGAAAGATAGGAAATCCCTCTTGTTTCATATTCTGAGCCAGTTGTTTCTCAAACACATTTTTGCTCCACTCCAGTACCGGTTTCTCGCAATAGCCGCATTCATCCAGCCCGTACGTTACCACATACTGAAAATCAGCTCCATTGGTAACATGCACATCTACAAACACCTCCGGCATCCAAGAATGATACATCTTTAACCATGCGCGCATCTCCGGAGCATCCGCCTTTACAAAATCTCGATTCAGGTTCAGCCGTTGCGCCGTTGCCCGTGTCCCCAATTCTTCCGGTCCATTCTGATTAATTCTGTTAAACGGGCCAAAATCCTCATGCCCGTCTACATTCAATATCGGGATAAACAACAACGATACGTTATCCAGAATCCCCGGGTATTTATTCAGCAATGCAACATCGCGTAAAAACATGAGTCCGGCATCCTTTCCGTCCGGTTCTCCGGCATGAATACACCCCTGCACCAACACCACAGCCCTGTTTTTCCCCCTTATCGCCTGCACATCGCTCAAGCCGTCCTTATCCAGAATAAGCATGACAATCTCGCGTCCCTGTGGAGACTTTCCTATGGAGGTATAACTTATCTGCGAAGATTCACGAGCAAGCATGTGCGCATATTCCATTGTCTGCTCATATTTGGGAGTCTTTTTACATCCCGATAACTCATAATATGTTTGCTGCGCCCCACCCTGCAATACAACACAGAGCAACACCAGCGAAACTAAAAATGTCTTGAAGTTCATAGTAATCAATTAAAAAGTTGGATTAAAGTATAGAATAACTAAAGAATCGTAAATTCTTGAACGCAGTTAAAATCTCTTTATATATCATCTCGCCCAACTTATTTAATTTTCTAGAACTATACTTTATAGAGAATATACTAGCTGAACTCGGATATTTTTGTATTAAAATTGATTTTATTGTAATTAAATCAGAATGATGTGATGAGCATGGAAGACAGCTAGTATTCTTTTCAATTGCATCTAAACGTTGCATATTAACACCTGATTTCACTGCCTGTTTTACAATAAACCATACACCTCCTAATATCGTTGCGATTGCGCCTATCAATGCACATACTATCTCTATCGTGCTCATAATTATTTTTATTTATATTAAAAAAATGTGTTGTTATAGCTTATGAAAGACAAAGGTAAACAAAAATAGTGCAAAATTAACGAGTTTTGAATATATATATCGTTCTATCTATCTTTCCTATTTAATAGTCTCTTTTAAGAGGAACTACAAGTTACAGCTAACGCATCTAATTTCCTTTTTGGGTGAAATAACATCAAGGAAGCAAGGGAGATTAAGATATTTCTTATGTCTGTTCCAAGCATCTGGGAAATATTATAAACAACAAAAGAGCCTCAAATGAAGCTCCTTACATGTTTTGAAATATCATTTTTGTGCCCAGAACAAGAGTTTAACATAAAACATTAACTCCCTATTAAACAATATATTAAATTATTACGTAAACCCAAATAGCCCAAGCCCACTGGGCAGGCGAGAACCATTCTGGATTATTATTAATATATAAGGCATGATCGTATAGCCTTGATTGTCTGCTTACCTGATGTTCGTTGCAGTAGGATTCTACTGATAATACTATTTCTTTTGATACCATTATTCCTTTTTGCGCAAAGCTATGGAAGATTTAGGGACGGAAAAAGATGTAATTTATCGGGGGCTTACGTTTCTGTTACAGGGGCATTCTTTGTGTAGGGCTTAGGACAAACAAAGTTTCTGGTAAAAATACGCTCTGAACGAAGTACAGCAGGAAGATTTTTATCATAACCGCTTGCGGCTTGACCTTGTTTGTTCGTTAAGAGCCCGAAACTTCCTTTGCCCCAGTAACGGAAATGACGGACACGATTATTGATTGATAAGTCAATCAATTGATTAATCGGTTTATTGATTTATCAACTGAAATGGAAATTGGTTAGTTGTTCTTATTAATTAGATTCACAATTACTTTCA
>JAVWIB010000099.1:0-10783 GCA_036639755.1 Bacteroidales bacterium | reverse complement strand
GCCGCCGCAGGTGGTTTTGTCGCCCAAACGAATGAAATGCCCTGTAGCCACTGAAATTCCCTCTCCAAAGTGTGCGGAACGCGCAGGTTATGGGTCGGGTGGTAGCCGGGTATGTCAGGCATTTCCGAAAAGTGTTTCCAAAGCATTTACTATGGCGATGAAATCTGCCGGCTGATTATTCGAAGAAGTTATTTCTCCGGTGAGATGCAGAGCAGTGGCAAGTTCAATGAGCTTGGATTTGCAAGTAGCGGATTTCCAAAAAAGAGAAGGATGTGATTTCTTGCGCTCAGATAAGATAGAATAGGGTGCTTGTGTGATGGAGGGGGTAATTGCAGTAGGTACGGGCAGAAATAGAGAGTATTGAAGTCTCTCTCTTTCAGCAAGAAGTAGCTGAATAAAGTTTCCAATAATCTCCGAAATGTACTTTTTTTCCGGCTATGGAATAAGAAAGCATCGTTTGCAGATGACCTAGTTCCAAGATAGCTTGGCTTAACATTTCAACCTGCTTGTGAGGATAATCTCGCTCTTGTCCCAAGGTTTGTTTGAGTTTCTGGACGAATGTCTCACTCAATTGTGAAATTTCTGAAAATAAAATCGGCCCGTTCTCAACTGCCAAAGTCTCTGAACTTTGCAATCTTCCGAAACAGAAGTCGGCAAAATCGGTTCTAATAAAATGTATCATAAAAATTATTTTTAATACCGAGCCTTCAGTGGTTCGGCGGGGCTAAAACTAAAGAAACCCCTCAAAACTAAAACATGATGCCTCCCCTTTGCAAGAAAACAAAATTTATCAACTCCAATTGATCAACCATGTTAAGTAAAACCTTGATTACAGAGCACTCTAGAGGCAGGGTGCATCATGTATGAAAATTGAGGTGAAAGGTTTTTTTATCACTTTAGAAACAGGCATCATGTAAATGTTCTGGAATTAGGTGGGATTGGATGAGATTATTTTGTAAATTTGCTTTATTTATACCTCTTATTGGAAAAACTATGGTTAGTAGAACAGTTTTATATATCTGCTTCAGCTTTTTACTTGTTATTGGCAATAGCTGTAAAAATGAGAGTGAAATCACCCAGCAACTTAATCTGGCGGACGAGCTTATGAATACCCGTCCAGATAGTGCCTATACATTATTAAAACAGATTGATTCTAAACAACTCTCAGGGAAAGAAGAGAAAGCATGGCATGCCTTGTTGCTTTCTCAGGCGTTAGATAAAAATTGTATTGATATCTCTTCTGATTCAATTGTTAAAATTGCTAAAAATTATTACTCTGCCAGAAAAGACACACCAGAATGGGGGAAAACTTGTTATTACATGGGACGTATTGCACAAAATTCCGGAAATATTGAAGAAGCGGTGAAGTACTATCTAGAAGCTATCTCGTCTCTGAAAAATAGTAATCATGCGGATGTAATGGGGCTAGCATACTCAGCCGTGGGAGTTATTTTCTACAATCAAAGAGTATTTAATAAAGCACTAGAGTATTATAGAAAGGCAATATCTTACTTTCAAAGCGATTCAATTTATCAAAAAAACTTAGCTATTAATTATGAGAAGCTAGGTCTTGCATATAGAATGCTGAAAGAAAAAGATTCAACCACTTTATACTATAATAAATCCTTACTGATATCTAAACAGATAAAAGATACTACCGGTTTATCAAGGGTATCCACTCTCATTGCATATACCTATACAAATAAACAAGATGCTATTAATTATATTAAAGATGCGCATCGGGATTTTAATTTAACATACACTCTGGGAGATTACGCTTTATTAACCCATTCGTACCAGCAATTAAACAATTTAGATTCTGCCAAAAAATATGCTCAATTGATGCTTGTCCAAAAGACTTTATCTTTAGCTGCGACTCCCGGAGTATATAAAATCTTACTTCTAGTTGCTCAAAAAGAAAAGAATATGGAAGCTGCTCTGGAATATGCATTAAAAATTTGTGAGGTAAAAGACACCTTGCATAAACAATGGGTTGAAAATATGGCTGCGGAATACGAGCAAAAATACAATGCAGCCATATATCAGCATAAACTAAAAAACTCTGAGCAAAAGCGAATTATAATCATCCGAATATCTCTATTAATAATTACTATTTTACTGATCTCGTCTGCTTTCGTCATATATATTCGGAAAAAGAAAGCTTTGCAAATTATTGATGCTCAAAAATTGCAAATTGAAGAGGATATTTCTAAAATACTCCAATCTCAAAACGAAATATTAATAAAAGACAAAGAAATCCGTAGAAATAAAGCAATTAAGGAGAATATTGATTCATATAATAAATATGCCGAAGACCTAAAGTCGAATATGCAAGATCAGATTACTCTATATAAAGAAATTCTCAATATCTCTTGGCTATACGAAGAACATGAGGCTAAGAAGCTATCGTTCATAAAGACATTCTTTTCCTCTAAATCTCATGAAATTCAGAAGTTATATACCAATTTACCAAGTGTTATTAACATCTGTCACTTTGGGCTATGCGATTATTTAAGAGAAAAATTAGATTTGGATACCGAAGAAATTGAAATAATTAGTATGATCCTGCTCAATTTTACCGCAGATAATATTTGTACCGTCAAAGGTATTAAGCAAAATACATTTTATAACAAGCGTGCGAATATCAGAAAAAAACTAGGCTTGGCAGATAAAGAAATAGATCTGATACAATACCTAAATGGGATCGCTGAATCGCTAAAAACGGCATAAACAGAATCCTATTTTCAAGAAGTGATACGACAGTGATATCAGCCAAAGCGAAATGCTAGTTAAATATCTATTATTTAACATATTATAAATGACATTGTTTTGCAAAAATGATATATTTTGATATATTATTCTGTGTTTTTTGTGTGTTATTGACTTAAATTTGTCAAAATCATAAAATTTATAGAACAGCATGAAAAAAACTATTTTAAGTATCTGCTTAACGCTACTTTTTACACCAATAATTTCTGCATTTCCAAGAAATTATGATATAGCCATTCTTGAACAAATATCTTTTCTTAGCAACAGCAATGATAAAGAAGAAATAGATATTGACATTGAAAACATTCCCGGTAGTACTCATGTCCAGTCTCGCTCTTTAATAAAACCTGTTGAATGTTACTTATCCCAATTTGGCATAGAGTTATATTTAAATGTTAATATGGGAGATATTGTGATCCAGATTTTTGATGAAACAGGATTTCTTATTGATTCTAGAAAATGTAATACTCTTGTTGAATCATCCATCTTTTTAGATAAACCGTCTTTATCTGGGGTATACTTGATTACTATTTGTGGGAGTAAATGTCAAGGTCGTGGTATTTTAATAATATAGAATACAACTATACGTTAGATCATTAATTCGCCCCATCTTTATTACTGTCAGTTCAGAGTAAAATAGAGAGATTAAATGCAATGGAATACTTATGAAAAGGAACTTAAAACAATAAATTTTGTATGAAAAAACTCAAAATCAAAAAAGAACCTATTACAAAGCTAAACGATTTTACTCTATAGAGTTTAAAAGCTGGTATGCATACTAATGCTACGCGTAAATGTACAGTAATAGAACCAACCATGTCTGGTTGTAGTTGTCCTGAAATTTGTGTATCTATGTGGAATAATTGTGAAAATGGAAGGTAAAAAAGGTTGGAAATTCCGCATATCTCGATTAATAAAAAGCTGAAAGTTTTATGAATTTCAGTTTTTTTGCATTATTCCATAATATTCTCTAAATATCTTCATGACCTTTATGTCCAATACCTCTATATACGAACCCTTCCCTCATTTTATCTTCCGTACGCCGTTGTTTACATTTAGCAGATTAAGAACAAAGGACGGAACAGGACTTTTATTCGATGAAGCCTTGTATCTGGCTTCCGTGGAGTTTTACAAGGAGAAGCAAAAAAGCACAGGAAAAGGAGAACTTGGCTATAAAATAAAAAAATCACTATACAAATACTATTCGAGGGCCTGTACCCGGTGCACTCCGTTCGGATTGTTTGCGGGGTGCTCAATAGGGAGTATAGGGGAACAAAACAGAATTACACTGGATTCTAATCTCCAGATTCGGCATACCCGACTGGATATGAATTATGTGTGTGCCCTTATCCAGCACATCGAAAAGATGGAGGGGATCAAAAAACAATTGACTTATTTTACGAATGACAGCCTGTATCGTTTGGGAGAGAAGCTACGCTATACCGAATATTATTATCAAAAGACCCGGCGGATCCACCAGATTCAATCGGTAGATCAGGAGGATTATCTGGACAAAATTCTGAAAGCCGCCATCTCCGGTAAGAAGGTTTTAGAGCTGGCAGAATTGCTAATTGATGATGAGATTACATTTGAAGAGGCGGAGGCGTTTATTCTGGAGCTGATTGAGAATCAATTGTTGAAAAGTGAGCTGGAACCGGTAGTATCGGGAGAGAATTTATTTACCGGTCTGATTAGTAAGTTGAAAACATTATCTGGAACGAGAGAGATCACAGAGATCCTTGTTGCTGTAAAAAAGGAATTACAGGCAATTGACTCAGCCACACAGGGGAATTCCATCGCTTGCTATGAGCGGGTAATTGATTGGCTGCAAAAGATTCCAATCGCCTTTGATGAGAAGTATCTTTTCCAAACAGATATGTTTAAGTCGGTAAAATACGCTTCAATTTCCAGAACTGTACTAGAGGAGTTGAATGAAGTACTCCATTTGATGATGCATATCAGAGCTGCTTATCCTGCCGGAGAGAATAAGTTAGATAAGTTTAAAAAAGCTTTTTCAGAGCGGTATGAGGAGTCTGAAATGCCCCTATTACAGGTGATGGATCCCGAATCTGGAATTGGCTATCCAGTAGGGAGTGGGGGAAATATTAATCCACTCTTAAATAATCTACCAATTACTATGCGGCAAGCGAGTCAAGCAACATCTCTTTCTCTAACAGATACACTCCTGTTGCAGAAATATGTTGCAATGTTAAAAGATGGAAAAACTACCATTGAGTTATTAAAGAACGATTTTCCCACTTCAAATATAGACTCCGCAAAAGCGACATCAACACTATCTGCCATGTGCCAACTGTTTGCAGGAAAAGAAGGGAAGCCTCAGATGTATCTTCATTCGGACGGAGGAACTACTGCCGCGGCCTTGCTGGGGAGATTTTGCCACCTAGACGAATCGATCCGCAACCATGTGCTTGAAATTGCCCGACAAGAGCAGCAGGCAGAGCCGGAGAAAATACTGGCAGAAATTATACACCTGCCGGAATCTCGTATTGGAAATATTTCATTCCGCCCCGTGTTAAGAGATTATGAGATTCATTACTTGGCACAACCGGGAATAGATCGAAAACATGCCATTCCGGCTTCTGACCTGATGGTCTCTGTACGGAATAACAAGGTAATTTTAAAATCCAAGTCTTTCGCAAAAGAGATAGTACCAAAACTTTCCAATGCTCATAACTTCTCGGCCAGAGGGCTTCCTTTATACCACTTTTTATGCGACCTGCAGTTTGAAGATAAATATACCGGATTGTCTTTGTATACCGGAACGTTGCTGGGGTTATTACGCTCTTTCCCTCGGGTAATTTATCAAAATTTTATTTTATCACGGGCCTGCTGGCTGGTGAACAAGAAAGAGATAAAAGAAGCTCAATCTATTGAGCAGTGGCTGGCACAACGGGGCATTCCTTGGAAGATTGTCATTCAGGAAAATGACAATGAGTTGTTTATTGATTTTCAAGACCCAGAAGCGATAGAGTTATTTTCCGCCACATTAGAAAAAAGAGGAGAACTAACCCTCTGCGAGTTTCTTTTTACAGAAGAAAATTCCATCATTAAAGATACGGCAGGAGAATCGTATTGTGGTGAGTTCATTTTTTCATTTTACAAAGTACAAGATCCTTCTTAATCAAAATTGAATATGGAAAAACGATTATTTATCCCCGGAAGCGAATGGCTCTATTTCAAATTGTATTGCGGCAATAAAACGGCGGATGCCATTTTAACGGACAACATTTTGCCCTTGGTCGACCGGCTTCTCTCGGAAGGATGGATTGACAAATGGTTTTTTATCCGGTATTCAGATCCCGAGTTTCACATCCGCTTCCGGTTGCATGTGCCCAAAGTGGAAAATTATGGGCAGGTGTTTGCAGCCTTATATCCCGTATTGGAGAAATTGGTGGAACACAGCAGCCTCTCCAAAGTGATGTGTGATTCTTATAACCGGGAATTGGAGCGATATGGGGAGAGCCGGTATCGGGATACAGAAACCTTGTTTTATGCAGATAGTGCGTGCATCCTGCAAATTCTCCGGGCATTGAAGGAGTCTCCTGATAGTGACTTAGAGAGATGGCCGACTGCCTTGCAGTTGATTGACGACATGCTGAATGGATTTGGGCTAACGGCTCATGAAAAGCGGGACTTTATGTTTTCACAAAGCGAAGGATTTAAAAAAGAGTTCGGCTATGTATCCATCCCTTTTGTCCGGCAATTGAATGATAAATATCGGGAAAACCGACAACAGATTGAATCCGTTTTTTCTGAGACTGATAATAATTTCTCTGAGAAAATCAATCACCTATTTTCTGAAAGACGAGAAAAAATAGAAAAGCTGAGATTTCAAATGTTTTCCACATCATTGGGTGATAAAGCAGAATGTTACGGCTATCTGTCTAGTGCCATCCACATGACTATGAATCGCCTATTCTATTCTTCCAATCGGATGTATGAAATGGTAATTTATGATTTTATATACAGGCAATATAAATCGCAAATTGCTAGAGCAAATAAGAATTAAAACCTTTACCTTATGCCTTTCCCCTATTACAAACAATTAGATTCCATGGATTGCGGGCCTACCTGCCTGCAGATAGTTACAGCGTTTTATGGGAAGAATTATTCGTTGGCGGGGTTGCGAGCTAAGTGCCACATTTCCCGGGAGGGGGTTGCGTTGCTGGGGATTAGTGATGCGGCAGAATTAATTGGGTTCCGGACAGCGGGAGTGAAGATTACCTGGGAGCAGTTGCGGGAAGAGGCCAACCTGCCATGCATCGTGCATTGGAACCAGCGCCATTTTGTGGTGGTGTATAAGATTAAACAGAAACGGGTGCGGAGAGCTTCGGAGCTTTCGAATATCGCGGAGTTTATCGGGACCTTGCCATTGGGGTATAATACCAAGATTGGGGCGGACGGACAGGGGTTAAGTACGGGGTAGCGGCAACGGATGTTGATTACCCGGGCGGCCTACAAGGATGCCAAGTTCCTGCTGTTCGACGAGGCCACCAATTCGCTGGATGCTAATAATGAGAAATTTATTATGGAGAATCTGTACCGGATATTTGAGGGGAAGACGGTGGTGATTGTGGCGCACTGCCTCTCCACGGTGAAACATGCCGATAACATTGTAGTGCTGGATCAGGTGAGGCTCACCGAGCAGGGAACCCACAAGGAACTGATTGAGAAGCGGGGGTATTATTACAACCTGGTGAAGAATCAATTGGAGTTGGGGAGTTAAATTTTGAGACCGGAAACGAATGTTGGAGTAAAAGTAAAAACAGCCATGCCGAACAGAGAGAATTTTTATAGCAGCGAAACTCAGGATATTCTGGGGAAGATGCCGCACTGGATTATCCGGTGGGGGATTACCCTTCTTTTTGTAATTTTCGGGGGGATTATCCTGGGATGCTGGTTTATTAAGTATCCCCAGACGGTGATTGCTCCGGTGGTGATTACCACCCTCCATCCGCCGGCCGATCTGGTGGCCCGGTATGAGGGGAAGATTGATTCCATTTATGTGGAAGACGGAGCAACGGTGGTTCCGGGTGCCGTGGTGGCGGTGCTGTACAATCCGGCCGATTACCGTGCGGTGCAGGCGGTGGAGCGGAAGTTGAATGAGTCTTATCGGGAAGCAGATTTTAAGGGGATTGTGGGGCAGGCGTGGCTGGAACAGGAGCATGTGCTGGGGGGCAGGTTGCAGAAACAAAAATCGAAGGTGGGATTTGATGCTTCGATTACCACTACCGAGCTGGGGATTATGCAAACCCAGCAGCAATTGATTGAACTCTCTATCCAGCATGAGAATGAGCTGGCGCAATACGAGCGGAACATGAGCCCATACGGGCGTTGTTTGGGGAGTAGAGATTATAACGAAGTGCGAAATATTAACCATGGGAAAAGCTGGTAGAGTTGTTTTAATTTGTCAAAAAATCTATTAAAACTACCTCAATTTCGGCTTGAATATTATACAATTTACAAAAGTGATACACTAGTGATATTACACAAGTCAAATCGCATAATAAATAGTTGATTATAAGAGATATTCATATTGATATTTTATTATAAAATGATATATAAAGATATTAGTTTAGTATTAAATGTTATATTAATTCTATTACCTTCGTAAAGCAGAAATGATACTAGTAAGCGGTCTGTTATTATTGCAATATTTAAGAATTAAAAAATAGAGTTGTATTATTCTTAATTATTGTTTTACGAATTTTTTATACAACTCGACCAGCTAATTATGAAAAAAGCAAAACAAAAATTAGAATTAAAAAAGGAAGCCATTACTATTTTGGATAATCTGCAAGCTTCTAATGTACTAGGTGGAGGCGAAGGAGAGTCATCTTTGAGTATTTGGACGGGAATCTGTTGTTTTAGCTTCACTCCTAAGTGTACGAGTAATACTGGACCCGGGAATGATGCTGATGAGAATTAGCAACAAGCTTGTCTTAGAATTTGGAAGACTTTACTTAGCAATCTGAGTTATAATCTCTTTTGTTATATAGTAATTTATAATTCAGATTGTTATCTTATCTTCATCAGAGTTAAATAGTGGAATTTGATAAAACTGAGTGTTATTTTGATAAAATTCTTTTCAATTGTTCTGTAGTAACAGTAGTGCTCTACATGTTGCAAAAATGTAATATACATAAGGGATACTTATTCGATAGAGTACATTGAAATTTGATAAGATCGTTTCAAATTATTAAAATTCCTAACAAAAATCCTTCAACCTGAACCAAATATTAGCTTTGAAGATTGCGTAACTTTATAAAAATAGTATGATAATCTATTCCTTTTGGACACAAAGGCGACAATGGTAAACCATTTATCATCAATACAATATTGAGAATTTAAAAACCAGAGTTGTATTATTCTTATATTGTTTTATCATTTTTTATACAACTTGACAAACTAATTATGAAAAAAAGAAGCAAAAAATTAGAATTAAAAAAAGAAGCTATTACCATTTTAGATAATTTACAGGCTTCTAACATATTAGGTGGAGTTGAAGGAGAGTCATCTCTTAGCTGGATTCAGGAGATGTGTTGTTATACCTGGGGCGATCAGTGTACTACTACTACTGGTAAGTGTGAATCTGCTGGTGCTAATTAATAACAATCTTATTCACAGAACTCTTCTATAAATTTGTTTTTAAATTTTGAAGACTTCACTTAGCAATCTGAGTCATAATATTTTTCTAGATAATGATTTATAATTCAGATTGCTATATTTTTTATTTATCTAAGTTTCGTAAAATACATAACGGACAAGCATGAAGGCACTTATAACTAATAAATTAAACGAAATATATGAGGCGATTGTCGATAATTATAAACGAGAAGACCATTCATTATACGCTGGTAATATGGGAATCTTACTATTTTTAGCAAATTATAGTAAATTCAGCAAAAATCAAACTATTCGTAACATATTTGAAACAAAGCTAGATAAAACCATCAATGCAATATGTGAAGGAATATATCGTCCTTCGTTTTGCACTGGAATAAGTGGAATTCTATATGGTATAATACTATTAAATGAAAATAAGTTTTCAGCTCTGAATATTTCTCACATCCACCAAGAGTATGCTCCATATTTAAAAAAACAGATGTTACTTGAGATGGAAAGAGGACGTTTTGACTTTCTACATGGGGGAATTGGTATAGCAAATTATTTGTTAAAAAATGGAAATTTGGATGACCGGAAAGAGATTTTACAATTAGTGGATAAATTAGAAAATATTGGTATCCTAGAAAAAAACAGTATTAAGTGGGAATTCGTAAATCCTATCTCCGCACAAAAAACATTTAATATTTCTCTCTCTCATGGAATGTCTAGTATTGCTATTTTTTTGTGTAAGATGATTAAACTGAATATAGATGTTGATAGATGTACAAATCTATTAACAAATACAATTAATTATATTACACAACAAGAGATTGATCATAAAAAATACGGATCATATTTTCCTTCTTCTTCCATCGAGTCGGAGAAATATAATCTCACAAAAAGTAGGTTAGCTTGGTGTTATGGGGATTTAGGTGTGGCACAAGCCTTATTAGTAAGTGGACATACTCTTCATAATAGAGAGTGGCAAGATAAAGCAATAGATATATTAAAATTTTCAACCACACGACGAGATCTGAAAAGAGAAAATGTTACAGATGCGGGTATCTGTCACGGAGCTGCTGGAATAGCACATATTTTCAAAAGAATGTATATTGAAACAAATAATTTTCAATTTAAAGTTACTCATGATTTTTGGATTGAACAGACTCTTAAGATGGCAATATTTGAGGATGGTCTTGCAGGTTATAAAACTTGGAAAGGACACAATTTAGGCTGGAGTCATGAAACATCCTTCTTAGAAGGAATTGCAGGAATAGGACTTATGTTATTATCATCAATATCTGACGACCCTAAATATTCAAAGTGGGATGAAATGTAACCGTCCACTGTAGGGCATATTGCCCGGAACTTATAGTGTCAGTACCTT
>JAVWIB010000098.1:0-10899 GCA_036639755.1 Bacteroidales bacterium | reverse complement strand
CTGCATATTCTCACAAAACGACAAACCCGACGGAGAACTGCCGAACGATGGGCCAAAGTTGCTCCACGCCCATGAATCCGGCATTTGCTCCCGCACAAAATAACGATCATCCGCAATAATATTACCATCTATCCGCTTAATACCGCAATTCTTAATAGCACCTCTCCAGATACCAAAAATAGAATCAATCGCAAGAGCCACAGTATCTTTCGATCCCAAAGTAGGATCTCCTCCCCCCACTATATAAATATTTCCAAGCAGCACACTATCCTGAATGGTTCCCGTATAAGCAATGCGGGTACTGTATTTGTAATCGGCCCCCAAATAAGCCAGCCCAAGTCCGGTCGTAACGGTCTTTAGGGTAGAAGCCGTTAACATGGGAAAATTAGAATTCCATTGAGCCACTACATCCCCGCCTGCATCCACCGCACAAATTCCCACAATAGCATTGGTAAAAAGCGGATCGTTTTTTAACTGAGTATCAATAAACTTCTGCGCAGGACTCTCTTTTGCAAAAACACCGGTAGTTGCAAAAAAAGAGAACACAATCATACATGAATAATAAATAAGTCTCATAAGCTATTTAATTTTATGTTTTACAAATTCCCCCAATGTACCAAACGACTCACCCTTCCCTCTCCAATACTTTATAAATACATCCGCCCTGCGAACCATATCGGCTCCGGAGTTATGTACAATGATATACGGCAGGTTATACTCCTTTTTTTTAATATCGGCGAACTCCCACGGATGAAAATAAATATTCAGGTATCCGTCCTTTTTAAGTGCCCGGGCAGCAAAAAAACGGTACAGCCATTGCGGCAGATTATGAAACGAAAGCCAAAAAAGGGGAAACCGCAACAAAGGAGAAACAGAGGCCGGAATTTGCATCACCCCATCCTGCATAAACCAGGTACGCGATACCCTCAAATTATTATACCGCCCCGGAATAAACGTAGGATTAATAGAAGAGTTGTACTTATAGCCCGCATTCAAAATCTCGCATTCATCCACCGGCATCATACGGGCCATACGGTAGCCTGAAATTTTGCATCCCGATATTTCCTCCAATTTCTTACGTGAATCTTCCAGATCGCTCACCTTAAATGCGGAATGATAATATCCGTGAGAAGCAATCTCATGCCCCCCGTCTTTTATTTTTTGTATGATCTGCGGAGCATGAATCGCAAACGTAGCTGTACAAAAAAACGTAGCCTTTATATCATTTGTCGCCAGAATTTCCAGAATGCGGCAGGTCCCCTGTCGGGACACTTCTATTTGCTCCTGCAACGATATTTGCACCCCATGCTCAGCGGGAACATCAAACTCTTCTATATCAAAACTAAGTAAAATCATCTCGGTTACCTATTAGCCAGTATCACAAAAATATTTGCAAATTCTCTCCTGAGAACTTTTACCCCCATCACCGACATCTTAAGTCCCTCCTTTATTCTGGCTTCAATTGCCACCAATTTAACCCCTTTCGTATGGGTAGCCTTGTAAATAAATTCCGTATCAAATAAAAACGTATTAATCGTAGTAGTCAGAAAAATCTCACGTCCGCAGCGGCTAAACCCCTTCATCCCCCCTTGAGTATCGGTAATCTTAAGCCTGAACACTATTTTATTCAGTAGATGAGACGAATATGAAAGCACTTTTCGTATAAGCGGCAACGCTCTCTGATAACTATGATCCCGTATAGCCACTACCACATCCGCCCCCTGCTCCAAAGCATGAAACACCTTGGTAATAGAATCCCATGTATACGGAAAATCATGATCTATATACACAATATAATCGGAAGTACACTCCTTAACCGCACTTCGTAAGGCATATCCCTTACCTCTATTTTGCCGGTAATCAACAATCTTTAATCCGGAAATATTTTCATAAAGGTAACTCGTAACAAGATCATCATAACCTCTTGTAGATCCATCTGTTACAATAATAAAATTAAACTGATGGTTCTCAAACAATTCATATAACTTATGATAGTTCTCCACAACTCTCTTCTCCCAATGGAGAGGGGGGTTATAGCATGGGAGGACAATATCAAATACACGGGTTGCAGGCTTAGTATTGAAATTCATCTCTTTTATAATCTTTTAAACATAGTTCATAGGTAAGTTTCAGCCATATAAGCACACATGGAAACGCTTTTAAGGCATACGGAAATACATAATGTACTTTTAAATAACGGGGAAACAGATCGGACGGCGACATGCTGGTTAAAATAAACGCAAAAATCATAAGTCCTATATCCAGTTTACCCCTTTTCCATGGGGCAGTTACATACCATATTGCAGCACCACAAAGGGCTATTATATACGTACTGGACTCGCTTCCGGTACTAAAAAGGACAACAAAAAGAAGTACCGATGCCAGAATTGCCTCTCTGAAAGTTGCATATTTATACTGGTTGAATCTCAAATAAGGGAGAGCAAACAACACCAGTCCCCCGGCAATAAGATACAAATCGGAATAAAAAGGGTTTCCCGATATTTTTCTCACCATCCCCAACAAAGAAATATTCTGTTTCTCGGTAAACATATTGGCATCATTCTTCTGTAAAATATCCGTAAACCATGTACCGTACTGATCCAAAATATAATCGGGACTTGATATTACCATTGGGAGCACAAACATGATCCCCATCCAAAGCAAACCGTATCCAATAAATTTTAATTTATGTTTGGAGAAAAAGAAGAACGCCAAGCCTACTATTCCGTAAATCTTCACCATCGTTCCCAAGGCAATCATTAAAACCGCCAGCCAGTCCTTTTCTTTCTCAATTGCCGCATACGCAATCATGATAATAGCTGCAATAGCAACATTAAATTGCGACATAAATATTGCCGTAAGCAGTTCATGCGCACAAAACCAATAAATAAAAATCTGCTGCTGCTTCTCAAAAGGGAGCATTCGCACCGCCCTGTACAAAAAGTAAGAGAGTCCCAGTAACCAACCCAGCAACCCCAGCCATAACGGAACCACTGCAAAAGGGGCTATCACAATACTAAAAAACGGTCCGTAATGATTCACATCATGATACTCTCCCGGATACGGAACATACAGAGGCAACTGATTTATTGTATGCCAGAACACATTCTTAAAAATAAGAAAGTTATTATATGATTCGGGAAAATACTTTGTAAGCCACGCTACTACAGCCAGCAACAGCCACAGTCCCAACAAAGTACTGTATTTCTGAAAAAAAGTTTTTTTGAAAAAGATTTCTATTCTGTTGCTTAAGCTCATCCGGTATAATCTGAAAATAAATTACAAATATACATAAAAAACTCATATCACCCCGTTCCGGTGACGTTGTCCCCACCAATTAAAGAAAACATTGTAATACTAAAATCAAACAAAGGCAAGAGTGCAAATGAAGCATGGTGGCATCAATCAGATAAAGTGCGTCGCACGAGCCACAGCCACGGCACTCATAAACAGAATAAGTTCGGCGTGAAAAGAATAAGTTGCTTTATTTTCCAAAGCATAGTTAGACAGCAGCAGAGAAAAAGGGCCGGCAATAAGAACACATAGCGGAGTGGATTTTCCACCCCAGAAGAGGAAAAATATAAGAACGCCCAATAACGAGGCCAAAATAGTCATTCTTAATACAACGCCGGAAAGGATATTTTGCCGGTTTAGCCGTTTTAGGATATACAAAAGAGCATGTCCCAATAAAATAGCAAAACACAAGGTCATAAACAGGGTGATAAACGAAAGCGAATAAATGGGGAAATCCAGTCTTATAACCTCTTGAAAATATTGGTGGATAAATACATCCATATCATTAAAACACACAAACCGGAATGCAAGAATGTATAAATACGGAATGAACATCCCGCCTGCCGCCTTTATAAAGACCCTCCAGAAATCGGGAACACCTGCAAGCAGAATAACGAGTACCACCGGAACCATCCAGATAATGGGTGCATAAAACAGACTGGCACAGGAGAGCAGAAAAAGAGCTGTAAATCTCTGGTTTTGCATAAAACAGTAAATAACCCATACAACCAGAATGGCTGCGGGATAAATCGCACTGAAATAAATTGACATGGGATTCGTCAGGATAATCAGAAGCAGAAACAGTTGGGTATAATAAATACTAAACGATTCGCTCACCATTTTTGCAACAATAAAATAAACCGATACGGCTAGCCCCACAATACCCAATATTCCCCCCAGAATTAACAGAAGACGATTCCCATATAAAACATCTATATCCACAAATCCGCTTAGAAGCGGAATCCACTCATCTGTTTTATCCCTCATGGGCACCAGAAAAGAGGTTATAAAAAGCCCTGCCAGCAACAGCACAAGAGCATGTGTCCAATATGCACTTTTACTTTTTGACACTATTGAATGTATTTTAATAAATCGAATCCTATATCGTGTCTGAAATATTTTCCGTTATAACAAATTCGCTCAATATGCGAATAAACCTCCTCACGGCATTGTTCAATCGAATCGCCGTTTACCGTTACCGCAAATACGCGACCTCCGTTGGTGAGCAGTTTCCCGTTGCAAGATTGGTTGTTGTCACAGGATAAATAACTCGTGCCCCCCTGCTGTCCCTCCATTCTGGTACCGGAATGAAACACTTTTAGCGAGCTATCGGGAGCATTCGAAAACAAGAAATCTCCCCCCGCAATCTCAACCCCTTTTTTATAACCCTGAGGATACCCCCCCGATACGCAAACAACCGTAACGGCACCCTTCTCCGATATTTTAATTTGTTCCCCTTTAAGGGTACCTTTGGCAGCAGCCGTTAAATGAGAGAGCAGATCAGACTCGATACGGGTCATTACCGCCTCCGTTTCGGGATCACCCATCCTTACATTGTATTCAATTACATACGGATCTCCGCCGCAATTCATAAGACCAATAAAAACAAAGCCTTTGTAAGAGATAGCATCTTTGCGCAAGCCGTCAATGGTAGGTTTAATAATTCTTTGCTCCACCTTATGCATAAATACCTCATCTGCAAACGGAACGGGAGAAACAGCCCCCATACCGCCGGTGTTAAGTCCGGTATCTCCCTCTCCTACTCTTTTATAATCTTTTGCCTGCGGTAAAATCATATAATCGTTGCCGTCTGTTAACACAAATACCGAAACTTCTATACCGCTTAAAAACTGCTCAATCACCACCGTATTACCGGCAGCACCAAATTTTCCCCCAACCATATTCCGCAATTCTGCTTTGGCCTGAGCTTCGGAATCTAGGATAAGCACCCCCTTTCCTGCTGCAAGCCCGTCTGCCTTAAGAACATACGGAGGATTAAGGGTATCTATAAACTGGTCTGCCTGTTGCAAAGTGGCAGCCGTAAAACTCTTATAAGCAGCTGTTGGAATATGATGCTTTATCATAAACTCTTTTGCAAAATCTTTACTTCCCTCCAACATAGCCCCTGTTTTTTGCGGTCCGATAAACAAAACATTTTTTAATTGATCGTCCTGTTCAAACCAATTGGCCAGCCCCGCTACAAGGGGATCTTCCGGACCCACCACCACCATTTCCACGGCATATTTTATCACTTGTTCCTTAATCGTCTCAAAATCGTTTATATCACCGGCAATATTCTCTGCAATAACAGCCGTTCCCGGATTGCCGGGCATACAATACAGATTTGTGCAATCTTTACTTTGTTTAATTTTCCATGCAATAGCATGCTCTCTTCCACCGGAACCCAATACAAGTACATTCATATAACGTATATTTTTTTACAAATCGATTCTCTTACAGATTAATCCCTTTTCTTTTATAGCCTCAAGCACAAGGGGAAGGGCTACCCATAAATTCTTTGCACATTTTACAGAGTCATGAAACACAATAACAGCCCCCGGTTCAAGATAAGGGATTACGTTCCGAGCACATGTTTTGCCCGAAATCCGCCTATTATAATCACGGCTTAAAATACTCCACATAATGGTATTATACCTCTCGTGCAACACTCTGGCCTGATTGGGTCCTATGCGTGCATACGGAGGGCGGAATAAATTGGACTGAATCATATCATCCGCAATATCAATATCCCTCACGTAGTCTCCGGTTTTCATTCCCCACCCTTTTACATGGCTGTACGAGTGATTGCCCACGGCATGTCCTCTCTTTTTAACTTCATCAAAAAGTTGGGGAAAAAGCTCCACATTCTTACCAATACAAAAAAACGTAGCTTTGGCATTGTATTTATCCAATTGATCTAGCACCCAAGGAGTTACTTCCGGTCTGGGGCCATCATCAAACGTAAGAAAAACCCCTTGTTTTTCATTTGGAAAACTCCAGATAAAAGTGGGGAAAATCCTTTTTATAATTTTAGGTGGCGTAAATCTCATTTTGTAAGGTTTAGATTGGCAAAAATAATAATAAAAATTAACTTTGCGGATTATATATTACTTCTATGCAGCACTTAAAAAAGATAATACCTTATATATTTCTTGTTATTCTGATACTTACGCAATCATGCAGAAGCAATAAAGATGTTATAGGCGAAAGAGATTTTTCGGTAATCCTCGGCGAAATGTATCTGGCTGATCAGTTTATTGAAACACACCCGCAGTTTAAGATACAGGCAGATACCATGCAGGTATATGGTGCCATCTTCAAAAAGTACGGCTATACAAACGCAGAGTATGAAAATTCGGTTAAATATTATCTGCAACATGGAGATTTATACAAAGTGGTGAACCAAAAAGCCCGCGAGATACTTGTGCGCAAGAATCATGAGCTGAAACAACAATTGGATCTCAAGCACGGGGTCCTCAACAGCTGGTGGGCCACCGACACAATCAGAACACTTGCCATTGAGCAGCTATACCAAAACCCGTATCTGCGCTCCATAAAATGGATTGTTACACCGCGCGATACCATTATCTGGCAAATGAAAGACTCCATCCTCACCGATATCCCGCACAACATCACCTGGTGGCACAATAACATGGATTTTATATTTAATGATTCTGTTATTAAGAAAATTGGCAATATACAATTAATCATAAATGAGAAAGATAGCAGCAAATTACATATTCCCGATATCCGGAAAGCCAATAAAAAACGGCTACATCCTGTTAGATGACAACGGCATTATTCAGGAAATAGGTACCTTGGAAAAAGAGTGTGAGGATACTGAGTTTTATAACGGAATCCTCTGTCCCGGTTTTATCAATGCCCATTGTCATATTGAATTATCCCACTTAAAAGGGTATTTTAAAGAAGATACCGGCATGAGCGGGTTTATTAATCAGATTAACGCCTTGCGGCTTACCGTAGAAAAAGAAGAACGGGTTGCGGCTCTTGAATCTCAAATGGAACAATTATATGCACAAGGGGTTTGTGCTATGGGAGATATCAGCAATTGCAGCGAAAGCTTTCAAGCAAAATCAAAATCGCCTCTTTATACCAGAACCTATCTTGAGCTCTTTGGCTCCCAGCCGAAAGATGCATGCGAGGTTCTGGCAGGGGGAAAAGATCTTGCAAACGTTGCAACAGAATACAAACTGGATGCTGCCATTACCCCTCACTCCTGCTATACCATGAGTCCGGAATTACTGGCAAATGCTGCACAGGAAGGGTTAAAAAGCGGATTTCTCTCTTATCACAATCAGGAAAGTACAGAAGAGGAAGATCTGATAAAAAGCGGAACCGGAGCATTGGCCGATAATTACAAAGGACGGGGATTATGCACCCCTCCCGTAACCGGACATCCTGCCCTTGTTTATTTTATAGACCGATTGCTTACGTTTGCCAAAGCCCCGGTTAAAGGACGCATTATGCTGGTACACAATGTAGCAACCAATGAAGAGAGTATCAATTATGCCCTTGCCAATTTAGAGTCTCCATACTGGACAATTTGTCCGCTTTCTAACATTTTTATCCACAGGGCACTTCCGCCACTTAACCTTATGCGAAAAAAAAGGCTGAAAATTTGTCTGGGAACAGATAGCCTTTCCAGTAATAAAATTCTCTCCATGGCAGAAGAAATAAAATGTATTCAGAAGAATTTCCCTGATATTCAACTAGAAGAAATCATAACATGGGCTACATTAAACGGAGCCGAGGCGCTGGGAAAAGAAAAAGAGCTTGGCAGCTTTGAGAAAGGGAAAAAACCGGGCATAGTTTTGGTGAATCATATAGATTGGCAAAATTGCAAACTTACCGCCGGATCCACTACAGTAAGGTTAGCTTAAAGCCATCATTTGTAACACATTAAAATAATAATATTATGTCTACCATATTATTTAACCATATCGTATTCGGCCCAATTAAAAGCAGACGCTTGGGTAATTCACTTGGTATTAACCTGTTACCTAAGTTTGGCAAATGGTGTAGCTTTGATTGCATCTATTGCGAGTGCGGCTGGAACAAAGATGGGAAAAAAGATACGCAGCTCCCAACCAAAGAGGAGGTTTACGAAGCTTTGACAGGCAAACTGCATGCGTTTAAGCAGGAGGGAACCCCTATTGATACCATTACGTTCTCGGGAAACGGCGAACCCACTCTGCATCCCGATTTTCCACAGATTATTGATTTTACGCTGGAGTTAAGGAAGAAGTTGTATCCCCAAGCAAAGGTATCGGTTCTTACCAATGCCTCCGGTATTGGAAAACCGGCAATTCGTGAGGCCCTTATGAAGGTAGATAATCCTATTCTTAAACTAGATTCTCCGCTGGAATCGCTTGTGAATGTGATAGACCGCCCCAATCAGGCTTATTCGCTAAGCAAAACCATAGAGGATATGAAATTATTTAGGGGGAATTTTATTCTACAAACAATGTTTCTTATCGGAGAAGTTGACGGCAAGGCTGTTGATTGCCTCAATAGAGAACATTGCGAGGCCTGGAGAAATCTGGTGCGGGAATTAAAACCGCGCGAAGTGATGATGTATACGATAGATAGAGAAACTCCTGCACAAAATTTGCATAAAGTGACCGAGCAACAAATGCGTACCGTGGCCCAGCCGCTTATAGACGAGGGGTTTGTAATACAGATAAAAGGATAAGATAAAGAGTATGAGAGCAGTAATACAGCGTGTGAGTCAATCGTCCGTTGCAGTAGACGGTAAAGTATTGGGGAGTATCCAAAAAGGGTTTATGATTTTAATTGGAATTGAGCAGACAGATGGCAGCGAGGATATAGAGTGGCTTACAAGAAAAATAATCAACCTGCGTATTTTTGACGATAGCACAGGGGTCATGAATTTATCGGTGAAAGAGATTCAGGGGGAGATTCTCCTCATTAGCCAGTTTACCTTGCATGCCCTTACGGCTAAAGGAAACAGACCCTCTTACATAAAAGCCGCCCGGCCTGATATTGCCATACCGATTTATGAAAAAATGATAGAATCGCTGAGTCTGGCTATGGGCAAAAAAATAGAAACCGGAAAGTTTGGTGCAGATATGAAAGTATCGCTGGTGAATGACGGCCCGGTTACCATTTTAATTGACACAAAAAATAAAGAGTAAATAATTAAAGTACATAAAATATGACTGAAATATTAAATAATTACGGCTACACACCTGATATGCAGGAATTGGATAGGAAGTTATCCGGAATACAGGCAAATCTGCAGACATGGATGACCCCGAATCATCTTGCAGACTGTCTGGGATATATGGATTTAACCACCTTAAACTCCACCGACACCCCTGCAAAAGTGACGACACTGGCCCAAAAAGTAAATATGTTCCATACAAAATATCCGGATTATCCAACACCTGCCTCAATTTGTATTTATCCCAACCTAGGACAAACAGTAAAGGGGGCTCTTACGGTGCCGAATGTAAATGTTACGGTAGTAGCGGGGGTATTCCCCACTTCACAGAGCTTTCCGGCCGTAAAGCTTCTGGAATGCGAGATGGCCGCAGAGCGCGGTGCGGATGAGATCGATATTGTACTTGCTCTTAATAAATTTCTTGCAAACGATTTTGCAGGGGCATCTCAGGAGATAAGCGATATTAAAAAAGTACTGGGAGATAAACATCTTAAAGTAATTCTGGAAACCGGGGCTCTGGGTAGTGCCGATAAAATTGCGGCGGCATCGTTCCTTGCCATGGAAGCCGGAGCCGATTTTATTAAGACCTCTACCGGTAAAATGGAGCCTGCCGCAACACCAATGGCTGCTCTGATTATGTGTGAGTGTATTAAAGTCTTTTATGAAAGAACCGGTAAAAAAATAGGGTTCAAGCCTGCCGGCGGCATGGTTGCTCCAAAAGATGCCATCTGTTATCTTGCAATTGTAGATAGTATTCTTGGAAAAGAGTGGCTCACTCCTACCCTGTTCCGTCTGGGTGCCAGCCGTCTTGCCAACAACCTGCTGAGCGAACTGGAGCATAAAACAGTTAGTTATTATTAGCTCCACTAAAAATCTCTTTATGCTCTACTTGGCACACACGCAGGGCGTAGAACCTTTATCTGCGCTACCGCTATGGATAAGTTTAATAAGTTGTAATTAGTGCAGTTTACTATTCATAAAATGATAAAAATTAGGGACAAATAATGTTCCGAATATTGTATTGAACAGCATACCCACTACCACCGCCGTTCCCAGATAAATACGACTCTCTGCCCCGGCTCCGGTAGCAAACATCAAAGGGAGCACCCCAAAGATAAACGCAAGTGAGGTCATAAGGATAGGGCGCAGACGCATTTTTCCGGCCTCGATGGCGGCATCGGTAATCGATTCCCCCTGAGCATGATAATCCATTGCAAACTGAACAATAAGGATGGCATTCTTAGCAGATAAGGCTATCAGTAATACAATTCCAATCTGAGTATAGATGCTAATGGAGAGCCCCATTAGCATGGAGCCCAGAATAGCTCCGAGCAATGCAAACGGAACCCCCATCAATACCGCAACAGGATTTGCAATACTTTCATATTGAGCAGAAAGTA
>JAVWIB010000097.1:0-10912 GCA_036639755.1 Bacteroidales bacterium | reverse complement strand
CGCTCCAACACGGGACGCAGCGAAGCTCAGACGTCGTTCTTTGGACGGTTACGAAATATCGTACAAATCATCTACTTTGGCCGTGCCGTTAAACGGGAGAACAATCATGCTTAACAGGAGTACCTGACAGGCAATAAAGGCCTGCACAAAAACATGCTCTGTAAGGTTGTAGAGCCGTTTGCGTTTTCTCTTGTAAAATGCCAACTGGGTGGCCAGCGCAAAAAGAGGCAGGGTGGCAATAATGCGAAAGGCTTTGTTTCCATGGCCCCAACTCTTTAGCAGATTCCAGACTTTCATAAGGAAAGGAGAACGCTGGATATATTGTTCCCAGTTACTCATTAAGTCCGATCCACTTTCTATCAAATCCACCATAACTTCTTCTTCATCGTTCGCATTGTCTTTATTGGCAATCAAGAGCGAATCATTTTTCAAAGAATCTATTTTCTGTTCTACTCCAACCGGCTCTTTCTGCTTTAATGATTCGGGGTCAACCAGTTGTACGCACATAATATAGAGTGCAGCCAGAACAAATAATGTCTGGAACGGACGAAAATAGTGTATCCGTTTTCCTCCGATAAAATCTCTTATCATGTAGCCGGGACGGTAAAGCAGTTCTGTAAGGGTACGGCCGAAACCACTATCTATATTCGTAAATCCACCAACTATGTTTCTGAACGCATTCCCAATACGGTAACGGGGGGTATTGTGGCTTTGTCCGCAGCGGCTGCAATAATTACCAATGTAGTTTGTACCACAATTCTGACAAAGATATAGTTGTTTATCTATCAGCGGTTCCCTTTTTCCATTCACCATCCTCATCTTCAAATACCGTAAACGCACCTTGCAAGGATACCATCGGGGAGCTATAAACTCCCAAACTTTGATTGGTAGAATTCTCCGTTTTTGCGAAATACCCCACAAGGTTAGCATAAATAAGGTTATAAATATGGGTAACTCCGTTATCATAAATTCAGATACACTTAACCCGGCCAAAAGTAGCAGAATAAGTTTCTGCCAGACACTCATGAACTTCTTCTGCTGAAGAGTAGGTACCGGAAATTCATGGGAAAGTTGCATGAGATTTTCCTCTCCGATAGCAGAAAAGTATGGCACCCGGGTTTCCAATAACTCATCCAACTCACTGATAATCTTCCGGTGCGGATATTTATCCAACTCTGCGGCGGTAGTTACTCCGTGGGTAATGCCAACAAAATCCACCCCGGCAGCCTGAGCCGTTTGAGCATCCACAATACTATCTCCAATATACAATACCTCTTCTTTCCCAACATTTAACCTCTTTATTGCCAGCAAAAGTCCTTCGGGCGATGGCTTTGCCTCCGTTACATCCTCCCCGCCAATCATAATATCCATAAAATTATCGGGAAAATGCATATCCAGCAGCTCCTTAATCCGGTACCGATATTTTGTAGAGATGATTCCAATACGGGCGCCCGAATTTTTTAGAGCCTCCAGAACAGACTTAACCTCAGGAAAAAGCACGGTATTTACCGTCATCTGCTGATCTGCTTCCTTCACATACTCTTTTTTAAATTCCTCCAGCAACTGCGCATCCGTAACACCGGAAAGGATTGAAAAGGATTCCTGCAAAGTCTTCCCGATAGTTCGTTTGATCTGTTCATCTGTTACATCCATATATCCGTGACGGGCGAGTACGGTGCGGAAACAGATTATAATTCCACGGGAGGAATCGGCGAGGGTATAATCAAAGTCAAAAAGATAGGTTGTATAGTTCATGGCAACTTTTTGCGGCAAAGATAGCTACTCCCGCCTTATTCATCCAATATTAGTTAAAAAACCTCGCCGGAACCCTCAATAATGCACACAAACCTACAACAAAATAAGATTTTGAATACAAATTTTTATTAAAAATTCCGCCTTGCACTCCTTCGTATAATTAACCTTAAAAAACTATACTTTTTACAAACAAAATGATGCTAACCCTAGTTTTTGTACAAGACGGAACTTAGAAATCTTTTATTGACCGGCAGGGAGCATTTGTGGTAAATTGGACATTCCCCACAAAACCACTGCGTTTACTACGGAGGTATGGTTCATGTAAACAGGAATGCTTTTATCGTATGTATCCCGCTCCGTATGCCATATCTCGCCATAAGAAAAATTATAACCCAGAGGATCTCCTGTAGCAAAACCAAACGTAGGAATACCTGCTACGGCAAACGAGCCGCTATCGGTACCGGCAGCCACTTTCGGACGAGATCTCGGAGCACCCTCCCGTTGTTTTAACATAAACGGAAAATCGGGATTTAAATGATACAACGGAGCACACACTTTATCCATACTCGCATACCACGCAGGTGGCACGGTAAGGCCGTTAGCAACCGTAGGACCCCCGTCTCTGTTAAAATAATTCATAATCTTAGGCCACATATCCTTATGTTTCTCAACAAAATACTTAGAACCAAGCAGGCCGAACTCCTCTCCCGCCCACAAACAGAACATCATAGAACGCAACGGTTTCTCACCGCTCTCTTTCATGGCCTTAGCAATTAACCTGGCTGCCTCCATCGTAGGGGCAACACCGGTTCCGCAATCTACACCGCCGGTTGCAACATCATAAGCATCAAAATGGCCTCCGCATAAGGTATATTCATCGGGATACTTACTCCCTTTAATAACCCCTATCAGGTTGTAATATTTTACAGGCCCCATTTTAAAATGATTCCTGATATCGAATTCCAGCTGAAAATATCTCCGCTCTTTCACTTTCTGAGCAATAATATCATACTGAGCCGCCTCCAGTTTAATATCCGGCACAGTTGGCAATGTATTGAATGTCATACTATTAATATTCTTTCTATCATACAAGGCCTGAATAGGAACAGATGCCGATTGAATAATGCCCAAAATTCCCGCCTCCCGCATCTGCCTGTAAAACAATGCCGGATCCGTCTTTAACTCTTTCAATTCCTTTTTGGCGTTGAGATTCGCTCTGTTCCATCTGGAAATCTCGTCATTTTCTTTGGCAATCTGCGCATTTTCCATAATAATAGAATCGCGGTGAGCATCAGCAGCAGCAGAAATATCTATCGGGAAACCATTACTCTTCCCCGATATTAACACCCATGCCCCTTTTAAGGCCCCTTTCATATTATTAAACTCCGATTGTGTCCTAGGCTCCATCAGCACATGTCCCCGCTGTACCCCTTTGGTTCCCGATGTGTAAGAGGGGGTAGCAAAATGGAGGATCATCCCATCCGTATCCAGCATCCGGCCAAACCACGGGCCTCTGTTAAAACCAACAGGGAGAGAACCAACCTCCTCTTTCATCACTACCAGTCCCCATTCCTTAAATTTGCTTTCCGCCCAGTCCATGGCATTTTCATAAGCATCGGAACCAAGTAACCTTCCGCCAAAGCGGTTTGTAAGAATGTCCAGATGCTCCATGGTCTGATTATTCAGGGTCCCCTCGCTTATCATGATTTTAAGCGCATCATCTTTTTTTGCTTCTTTTCCATAGGATATCCCTACGGTTAAAGACACGATTGCACAAAATACAATTACAGTTTTAATAAATTTCATACTCAAATTATTGATTTTTAATAGTTATACTCCGGGTCCAATAAAAATAGAAAGAACGGTCACTATTTCCTGTTTGTAACAGGCCATTATGATCCTAAGCTTTTTCAGAGAATGCACGAGCAATGTTTTAACGGTAGCTACTGAAATCCCCAATGTATCGGCTGCCTGCTTATATGATTTCCCTTTCATGTACACAAGTTCAACAATCTCACGGCTCCTTTTTGGCAATTTTACAATCTCCTGCTCAATCCTTGAAATAAGCATCTTTTCAAACAGATCATCTTGAATACAAGGAAATTGAAGATCACACAAAACATATTTCCTTAAAGGGTCTTTCTTTTTTATTTTATTAATTGCCGAATTTTTAATGGCATTGTACAAATAAGATTTTAATGTAATGGGAGACAGATGTATAAACATCCGTCTCTCCCATAAACGAACTATAAAGTCATGAACAAGATCTTCCGATTCCGGAATATTCTTAAGAAATACATCTGCCCATAACACCAGCGATTTATAGTACTGAGTAAAAAGCAACTCAATACCTGCTATCTTTGAACTGTTGTACAGCAAACAAATCTCGTTATCAATATCCTTTGTCATAAGAAACTTTTGTCCTACAAATATAGTGAATAAAACCTCATTCCAACCCTCTAGTAACCCGGATTCTGCTGCCCTGCCCGCTCGGATTCCGGAAGAAGTTGCAACTCCCTATCGGGAATAGGCCATACTCTGTGAAAATGATCAAAAGGAATTACACCATATATATCCATATGCCTTTTCTCTAATTTCTCTTCAGACGTTGTCCATCTTACTACCGGTTTTAAGTTCCTCCATAAATCCCATGCCCTGTGCCCTTCACATGCCAACTCTATGCGCCTCTCGTACAGAACATCGTCCAAAGTGATTCCGGCATCATATTTTCTAGGAGTGGTCGTTGTCCGTTTCTCTCTTAAATCGCTGAGGTATTTGCCGGCATCTGTTTTACCAAGTCTCATAGCAGCCTCGGCGGCAATAAGATACATCTCAGAAAGCCTGAATAACTTAGGACTGCACACCTTTTCATTTCCGTCTCGCCCTACGTACTTTAGTTTTGGTGTATAGTATTGCTCTGTTTTACTATAAACATAAACATCAAACCTTACATCATTAGGATCTGTCTTCATAAGTTTCTCAAAATCTTTAGTTGTACCAATAATATGATACAGATTCCCGGCAATTGTCCCTATGGAAACCCACTGATTCGGCTCTGTTTCGGTTACCCTTAGTTCAAAAATAGATTCGGATGTAAACTCTTTTTCCCAGACCGAAACATACTCATCCATATTATACAAACTGTACTTACCGGATTTCATAATCTCAAGGGCATCATTCAAAGCTCCATCCCAATTTTCCATGTATAAATTAAATCTTGCTCTAAGTGCCAGTCCTCCATAATAATCCAATCTGCCGTTTCGTTTTTTCTTTGATAGTTTAGGAACCCAATCGTTCAACTCTTTATTGATAAAAGCATACACATCTTTTGCTTTATCTCTATAAGCTGATTCGCGAATATCCTTGGGTATCTCGTCATATATTTTCACCCCAAGAGCATCGGCAGATATAGTGCCTTTCCCTAAATTCGATGGTAACGGACTCCATAATTTGGCAAGATCAAAATGTGCCAAAGCTCTTAACACCCGCATTTCGGCAATAAGAGTCTCTTTCTCCTGCGATTCGGCAAGTATTTCAGCCCCCTTTATAGTCATTGCCACATGATTGCATAGCTTATATGCATGAATGTAGATTACAGTTGTAATATCATACGCCGTAGCATTATATTGATAATAATCCTTACTCCAGCTCTTTTCGCTTCTAAAATCATCTCCCAACAGGTCTCCGCTGAATGTATACCACGAGTCATAATAATAACCATACGCACCGGAAGTTGCAAGAAGATAGTGATAGCAACCGTTAGCGGCATTATCAAGATCGGTAATGGTTGATATAAGCTCATTATCACCTATAGCCGTTTTAGGAGATTCATCAAGAAATTTATTTCCGCATGCTCCCAATATAAAAGAGAGCAACAGAATGAATATATAGTTTGTTAATTGTTTCATATCGTAGTTTGAGTTAAGATTATAATTGAACATTAATACCAAATCTGAATGAGCGCAGCGAAGGATAAGAATACATATTATACGAACCGCTATTGCTTACCTCCGGATTAATATAGTCTTTCCCAAAGAATGTATAGAGATCGGAACCATTTACATACACCCTTATTAAAGAGAGTCCAACTTTTTTAGATATCTTTTCAGGCAATGTATATCCCACACTAAAATTCTTTATTTTAAGATGATTCGAAGACATCATGCTACGTGTAGAGGTATAATTTGAGCCATAAGGATCTGTAGATATGATAATAGGATTTTCCGCATTGTCACCCGGTTTTTTCCATGCATTCTCAAGAGCATCAAATCTCGCACTCTTGGAACCCAGGCTCTTTCCGTCCAGAACGACTCTATCATATTGGCTATCGAATAACGTACCGCCGAACGAAAACGTTAAGAGGAATGAAACATCAACACCAAAGAATGTAAAACGATTTGTAAGACCTCCAAAACAAGTAGGATATCCCCTATCATAAATCACTTTATTCACTTTATTAACGTCTGTAGTGATAGCTCTTGTTTCGGCATTTACATCTCGCTCTCCGTCTTTATTTACATACCACCGACTCCTTCCTGTGGCAGGGTCTACTCCGGCCCACTCCCTAAGATAGAAAGAATATAGCGGATACCCCTCTTTATAAATATAGTTACCGCTTATAATCTCTTTATCCAATTGCTCCACAGTACTCTTCATAAAAGAGATATTAAAATTGGTTTCCCATGTAAATTTCTTATTCTGTATATTTCTGGAATCCAAGGTAACCTCAACACCGGTATTCCTGAGTTTTCCGTTGTTTTCTTTAATGGTAGACCATCCCTGCGTATAACTTACAGGTCTGTCTGTAATAAGGTCTTTCGTTAGTTTGTTATAATACTCTACGGTACCTCTCAGTTTGCCGTTAAATAATGAGAAATCAATACCGGCATTCCACGTATAAGAAGTTTCCCATGTAATAAAAGGGTTACCAACCGCTCTCGGGTACATAGCGGAATTACCGTCATATTTACCGCTTATTGTAAACAAAGTTAACGAAGAGAAATAATCACCCGGCTGTACGCCGTTTGTACCGTAAGAGAGTTTCAAACGCAGATTATCCAGCCAGTTTTTAGAAAAAGCCATAAAATTCTCACGGGTGATTGTCCATGCTCCCGATGCAGACCAGAAGTTACCCCATCTGTTTTCCGATAATAATCTGGATGTACCATCTCTTCTGTAACTTACGGAAGCATAATATTTACTATCATAGTTATAGTCGGCTTTTGTAATCCATGAGATAAGCTTATCCCGGCTATCATCTCCGGACAAATAGATTGCTTTTGCACCATTGCTTAAATACATCAGTCTTGGGACAGGGAACTTCTGCGCTTCACCCTCCATATAGTCAATTTTGGTAGACTTGGCTTCATACCCGGCCAATGCAGAAACAGAGTGTTTTTTAATCTCTTTATTAAAATTAAAAATGTTGGAGGTGACCATATTCGTATAAAGTCTTCTGGTCTCATCAATATGTCCGTCTGTGGGACTTCCCTGTACGGATAACGGGCTCCATATCTCCTGATCTCTCGTATACCTAAAATCAATACCGTTCACCGTAGTAAACTTAAGCCACTTCGCAATCTGAAGATTCGCCGTAATATTGGAAATACTGGATAACCTGTCATAAATATATTGATCCAACGAAACCGATTCTAATGAATTAGGTGTTTTGGCATCAAAACCAGGCGTTTTATAAGGAGTTCCATCCTCATTATAAATAGGGAGCGTTGGGTTCATCGCACCCAGGGAAGAGATCGGGTTATCTACAGTAGACCCTTGATTATCAACTTTATTCTCAGTAGTAGACCATGTTAAAGATGATGTAAAAGAGAGTTTCAGGAACTTGGTTGCCTGATTATCCACAGAAACTCTACCGGAAAACCGTTCAAAATAACTTCCTTCCGTAATACCCGATTGGTTTACATACCCTAGCGACCCGTAATAACTTAATTTGTCAGATCCTCCTCTTGCCGTAATATTAATTTTATTCTCATATCCGTTTTTAAACATTGCATCATACCAATCATAATTCAAAGGATTTGTGATATATCTCTGCATTTGTTCGTCGGACATATTTTTATAATCAAAATTGCCGTCCAGGTTATCATCGGGATGCCTTATTTTAGCAATCGAATTAAGATTCTGCAAACTATAACGTAAAGCCTCTGCTTGCAACGATTCATATTTAGCATCATCACTCATGCCCGGCAGGGCCTTTTTACTATACAAATAGTAATTCTTAAGAGCTTCCGTAGAATAATTGGTAAGCTCGGCACCATCCATATAATAACCTTTGAGCTGTTTTGGAATGGCTACGGAAGAGAAAGCATGTTCATAGCTTACATCAAATTTTGTTTTGCCGTCATATCCCCTTTTGGTGGTAATGATAATAACACCCGCAGAGGCTCTTGATCCGTAAAGAGAGGTAGCGGCAGCATCTTTAAGAACCGTCATAGATTCTATATCATTCGGATTGATACTATTTAGTTGATTTGAACTTGTAGGGACACCGTCAATTACGTATAAAGGGGCTGTCGATTGAGAAATGGAACCAATCCCCCTTATCTGAACACTTGGAGAGGTACCCGGTTGTCCGTTGTCTCCCGATATACGCACACCTGCAACATATCCCTTAAGAGCACTCTCAGCAGAGATGGCACTGGCCGATTCTCTCATAATTTTATCCCCTTTTACGTTAGCGGCAGATCCTGTAAATGCCTCTTTTTTTGTGGTGCCGTAGGCTACCACCATCACCTCCTCAATCATAAGATTATCGGGAATCATAACAACATTCATGACATTTTTTCCGTGTACCGACACATACTGATCCTGCATGCCTATGGTAGCAAACAGCAACTTGCTGTTAGAGTAAGCATCAAAGGTAATCTGGTAATTGCCATCTACATCGGTGGCAATTCCGGATGTAGTTCCCGCCACCATAACCGATGTTCCGGGGAGAGGTTCGCCTGATTCATCCGTTACTTTTCCTTTAATTGTAACTTTTTTGGCAACCTCCCCGGCAGCTTTTGCGGCTCCTTTCTTTTGTTGAATATAAATTACATTCTTCTCAAATTTACACTCACAGGAAGTATTCTGAAACACTCCGCTTAAAATCTCTTTCACCGATTTTCCGGAAGCATTTACAGATATTTTTCCAACCTCCGTGAGATAATCCTCGTTGTAGATGAATTTGTATCCGGTCTGTTTTTTAATCTCTTTGAATAAGTCCAGCACGGACACATCTTTAAGATGAACCGTTACAGTTGCATCTTGTGCATACATTATCTGAAAAGAAAAAGAGAGCATGCAGACCAAGGCTATCAAGCCTCTTCGTACATGAAGTCCGTCCACCTTCGGTTTAGGCCGGGCCGGATTTGTTTGGGAATAATCTGTCATAAGTTTTTTAGTTAAGTTGTTACGTGTTCGTGTTAAGTAGCTACATATTAAAATAGTTGTTTAGGTAATCTTTTTTGAATTTGTTTTTTAGTTTATTTGGCCTGATAAACCGTTATGGCACCCTCTTTAATTGCAAATTTTACATTGGATGCCTTCTCAAAGAAATAAAGGATATCGCCTATCTGAGAGCTTCTTGTCATTTCTCCCGATAATTTTATCTGCTTTACAGCCTCCGACTTAAAATTCACATCTACATTGTACCATAAAGAAAGTTTGTTCATGATGGCTCCCAAAGACTCTCCATGGAATACAAAATCGCCGTTTTTCCATGCAACAAAAGGTTTCACATCCACAGCATCAACCGCTATTGCTTTGCCGCCCTCTTTTACAATACCCCGCTCGTTGGGTTTTAAGATTGCTTTCGCTCCGTTGCCGTTAACCTCAACACGCCCCTCCACCAACACGGTTTCTACAATGCCTGCACTCTGGGTATTCACATTAAACGATGTTCCCAGCACCTTTAAACTTACTTTGTCTACACACACCACAAACGGATGTGCTTTATCATGCGCCACATTAAAATAAGCCTCTCCTTTTAGGTAAACGGTTCTTGCAGAACCTGTAAACTCAACCGGATACCTTAGTTCCGATGCCGAATTCAGCCACACCTGCGTACCGTCTGCCAGCTTTATCATATACTCCCCGCCGCGCGGTATAATCAGTTTGTTATATTTTATCTCGACAGAGGCTCCAAAGGCCGATTGATCGTGTGCAGCCCTCTTATTTGCGACAACCGATTGATTCCTTTTGCCTGCCTTATTGGCATGGTACGATATTTTGCCCGATTCGTCAATTTTAATTTTAGTACCACTTCCATCCACAATCTGATTCCCGACATTTTTAACATCTATCTGTTCGCCGGTAGAAAGTTGCAGAATGGCAGCATTCGAGCCCGGACGTATCTGTACAGGCTCCGGTTGAACCTCTGAAATAGAATCCGGCGGTTTGGGATTAAAATAATTAAAGGAAAGGGTAATGGAGAAAAACAGCACAAAAGAAAACGATACCGCTGCTGCAATTGTCATTCTTGTCCTACGGCGTCTCTTAATTCTATCCAGCAAAGAGGTAACATCATTTTTTGAAATAAGATTTGCTCTGGAAGCCTCCACCATAAGAATATAATCGGCCTTTACTTTGTTAAAGTATGCCTTGTTCTCCCCGGACTGATTGATCCACTCATAAATGGCTTGTTTTTCCCGGTCAGACGCACACCCGGAAAGATAATTAAAAAGCAGCTCCTCGTTTTCTGGTAATTTATACATTTGCATTTATGTTAACATATAAAGTACAACAGGAGCTGCCAATCGGTTGAATGGTATTTTTATTTTTTTATCTCAAAGCCTCAACATCTGCCAGTTTTTTGGAAACAGGTTTGCCCAGAATCCGGTAGCCGGTTGGGGTAATCAGATAATCTTCCTCATTGCGGATACCACCAAAATCCCGCCATTTCTCAATCTCATTATAATTTAAGAACCGGGAGAATTTATTCTCTGCTTTCCACATATCAATGAGGGTTGGAATGAAATAGATGCCCGGTTCTATGGTAAGGACAAAATTAGGTTCCAACTCACGCGCCAGCCGTAATGATTTTATTCCAAACTGCGTAGACTTAGGAACTCCGTTATAACCTACCCATACCTCACCCAGATTCTCCATATCATGCACATCCAGTCCCATCATATGGCCAAGTCCGCAAGGCATG
>JAVWIB010000096.1:0-11536 GCA_036639755.1 Bacteroidales bacterium | reverse complement strand
TTTCTCATGATGTAATTATTAATGAGGAGGATTGCGGTACATTAAGAGGTCTTGTTGCAACGGCAATAAAGAATAAAGATGACGTTGTTGAATCTTTGTACGACAGGATTCTGGGTAGAACCACCGTACACGATGTTTACAATCCACTTACAGGGGAGAAAATTATTGGTGCCGGAGAGGAAATTACCGAGGATATTGCAGCACTAATTGATACATTACCAATTGAAGCCGTAGAGATTCGTTCCGTACTTACCTGCGAATCCAAGAAAGGAGTTTGTGCCAAATGCTATGGACGTAACCTTGCACGGGGTAAGATGGTGGAGAAGGGAGAGGTTGTAGGCGTTATTGCCGCACAGTCTATTGGCGAGCCGGGTACACAGCTGACTCTTAGAACATTCCATGTGGGTGGTACTGCATCCAGCAGTGTTACCGAAAACGAGATTATTGCAAAATACGATGGTAAAGTTGAATACGAGGAGTTAAGAACAATTGTGAAAGAGAGCGAAAACGGCGACAAGCAAAATATTGTGATTGGCCGTACAGCAGAGGTTCGCATTGTTGATGGAAATACCGGTATTACTTTATCTCAGCACAATATTCCTTACGGAGCTATTCTTTATAGGAAACACGGTGATTTTGTTGCCAAAGGAGATAAGATCTGCGAATGGGATGCATACAACGCCATTACCATTACGGAGCTTGCCGGTAAGGTTGCTTATGACGGTCTTATAGAGGGTATTACATTTAGAGAAGAGGCTGCAGATGAGTTTTCTCTGCACCGTGAGAAAGTTGTAATAGAATCAAGGGATAAATCGAAAAATCCGGCCATCCGTATCCTTGATAAGGACGGCAACGAGCTTAGACAATATAACTTGCCTGTTGGAGCACACATCATGGTTGAGAATAACCAGAAGCTGAAAGCCGGTGATACTCTTATAAAGATTCCTAGAGCAATTGGTAAATCCGGGGATATCACAGGTGGTCTTCCACGTGTTACAGAGTTATTTGAGGCACGTAATCCATCCAATCCTGCCATTGTTTCGGAAATTAACGGTGAAGTTCTTATGGGTAAGATTAAGAGGGGTAACAGAGAGATTATCGTTAAATCCAAAACCGGAGAGGAGAAACGTTATTTGGTTCCGCTTTCCAAACAGATCCTTGTTCAGGAAAACGACTATGTACGTGCCGGTATGGCATTATCCGACGGAGCAATTGCTCCTGCGGACATTCTTGCCATCCAGGGCCCTACCAAGGTTCAGGAATATATAGTAAATGAGGTTCAGGAGGTTTACCGTATGCAGGGTGTGAAGATTAACGATAAGCACTTTGAGATTATAGTAAGACAAATGATGCGTAAAGTAGAGATTGTGGATCCGGGTGATACCCGTTTCTTACCGGAGCAACTTGTTGATAAATGGGATTTTATGCTTGAGAATGATAATATCTGGGATAAGAAAGTTGTTCTTGATGCAGGTAATTCCGATGCCCTTAAAGCAGGCCAGATTGTTACCGTTAGAAGATTAAGAGACGAAAACTCTATCTTAAAACGGAAAGATCTTAAACCGGTAGAGGCAAGGGATGCTATTCCGGCCACTTCCAATCAGGTATTGCAGGGTATTACCAGAGCTGCATTAAAAACAAGTAGCTTTATGTCGGCAGCATCTTTCCAAGAGACAACCAAAGTATTGAGCGAAGCCGCTATACACGGTAAAGTTGATACACTTGAAGGTCTTAAGGAGAATGTTATCTGCGGTCACCCTATTCCTGCCGGTACCGGCCAGAGAGAATATGAGAAACTCGTTGTCACTTCTATGGACGATTACCAGAGAATGACAAAAGCCAAACAAGCTAAAGATCATGCATAACCAATAATATTTGCATTGCAATCAAAAAAGGCCCGCCTAAAAAGAAATTTTTATTCGGGCCTTTTACTATATAAGTCTCATAAATATTCGTACATTTGTCAATTCTTTTTAGGGGAAAAACCCGATTAAATGTTTATATAATATGTCATTAATAAGAGAACTGAACGGAATAACTCCGACTATTGGAAGAAATTGCTTTATTGCCGAAACGGCCGCTATCATTGGAGATGTAACCATGGGAGACGACTGCAGTATTTGGTATAGTGCCGTACTGCGGGGAGATGTAAATACAATAAAAATAGGAGACAGAGTAAATATACAGGATGGAGCAGTACTTCATACCTTGTATCAGCAATCTGTCTGCGAGATAGGAAATGATGTTTCCGTAGGGCACAACGCCATTATCCACGGAGCTAAAGTGGGAAATAATGTTTTGGTAGGCATGGGAGCCGTTTTAATGGATCATGTTGTGGTTCCCGATAATACAATCATAGCCGCAGGTGCCGTCGTTCTGAGCAATGCCATTCTGGAACCGGGTATCTATGCGGGAGTCCCTGCAAAAAAAGTAAAAGAGGGATCCCCGGAAATAGGCATGGCCGCACATAAAAATGCCCAGGGATACATGATGTACAAAGAGTGGTACAAATAGAAAGAGAGGAACAAGCAACAACCGTTGTATTTTAAACAACAAAATAATAAATCATACATGAAAAAACTAATTTTAATTGGAGCAGTACTTGGCTTATTTGCATGTACCAGCTCAACAGAAGAGGTAGGTTTTACGGTTAACGTAACATTAACTGGCGAGCCTTCCGAATTTAAATCAGACAGTCTGGTACTTGTGAACAGAGTAAAGGATGATACTATAAGGGTAGTATCTGCAGTTGCCGATGGCAAATGTACTTTTAAAGGGGTCTTAGTAACTCCGGAGACCTATACCATCTCTTTTAAAGGCGAAAGATCTGCATTATGCAGGATTTTCCTTGAGAACGAGAAATATGAGGTAACCATTCCTGTAGCCGATCCTAAAGAGAGTAAAATCATAGGCGGCACAACTCAGCAGGTTATTAATACAATTGGTGATCAGACCGAAGCAATTATTAAGGCTGCAAATCTAGATTCTTTAATGCAATCTTATAAAGATGCCAGTGAGGCAGATAAGAAAGTAATTGAAGAGACTTACAACAAAGCAATGGCTGAGATAGGAAAATTAGACAGTGTTTATATGGCAGCAAATCCCACTTCTCTTTATACACTAAGTAAATTAGTACAGAACGTAGGTGATATGCAAATAGATTCTGCACAGGCTAAACTTGCACGCTTTAAAGCACTTCCAACATTAGCAAACAATAGAAATATTGCAAACCTTGAGAAAACAATCAACACCATCAAAGCACTACAACCAGGTATGCAGGCTCCTGATTTCACTCAAAACGATCCTGAAGGCAACCCTGTAAAATTCTCTGATGTTTACTCAAAGAACAAAGTTACCATGGTTGATTTCTGGGCTAGCTGGTGTGGTCCTTGCCGCGCATTCAATCCAACTCTTGTAAAAATCTACAAAGAATATAACAAGAAAGGGTTTCAGATTCTTGGCGTATCACTAGATACCAAACAAGATGCTTGGTTAAAAGGCATTCAAGATGATAAACTTACTTGGATGCACGTTTCAGATCTTGGCGGCTGGCAAAATGCAGTAGGCGATTTATACTACGTAAAATTTGTTCCTCAAAATATCTTTGTTGATCAAACCGGTAAAATTATTAAAAGACATGCCACTGAAGAGGAGATTGTTGCTCTTTTGAACGAGACCCTAAAATAGTATTAAACTTAATAACAATAAAAAAGGATGGCAAAAATTTGTCATCCTTTTTTATTACAAGCAGCGACGGTCTCAGCGAATTTTTCTCAGGAAATTATTTTTAAGCAAATCCCAATTAGAGTGCTCCTCTCGGCCGGAGAATGGAAAGAGATAATACTCTTTATCTGTTTTTAGACGGTTGTAGGAATCAAAGATACGTCTTGGAGAGACAATGCTATCCTGCAGGCCAATCCCAAATAATACGGGGCATTTCACTTGTGATAGTACTTTGGAGACTTTAAGTAACGGATTATAAACCGCCACAGCACCTATTCTGGCATCTACAGAGGCAACAGCTAGGGCAATTCCCCCCATCAGTCCCTCCCCTACGGCAAAAATCTTACTGGTATCCTTATCGTTTTTTGAGGCAAGAAACTCTATCACAGATAGATATTTCACAAAGTTTTTCTTATAAAATACACTATCGGGAGTAGCTACGGAATCTATCGGGAGGATAAAATCAATACATCCTCCGGCATAACGGCTCTCTTTCTCCAAGTCTACCTTTTTCCCATACAGCAGCTGCCCTCTTTTAAGCAGTTTCTCTCTATTCCTAGCCGGCACAAAATAATATCCGTGCAACGTCTCCATGCCGGGGCATTTTATAAACACAGAATAAACCTCCCTCTCCCGATATTGAAACTCTTTCACCTTTGTCATCTTAAACTGCGTAGACCCGGCATCGGAATTCTCCATCAACCGCCTCCATGGAGATGCCGTCGTGTCTTCGCCGCTAAAAACGGTTCGTATTTTTTCGGGTTCATAACAGATATTCAACTCCTTGATATAATGCTCACCATCTTCCAGCAATACCCGGTAAAACCCCGGTTTGGGAGAATAAAACGAAAAAGAAACCATAATAGAATCATGTGCAGGCACATTCAGTTGCTGACTTAAGTGATAAATCAGCTCACCCGAATCTGATTTTACAGTGCATTTGATATCACATTTTCTAGCTTCCGTTCTGTATGTATTAATTACATTTATATCAATCACCGGATTTCTCTGTCCAAAAAAGACAAGATTTCCGGTATGCTTAATATCATATTTCACATTATTATACACCATATCCGCTCCAAAAAGATTCAAAGCAGCAACCCATAACAGAACAAAAACAAAAAATCTCTTCATGAACACATCCAACTCATCTCAACAAACCATTGAGATCTTTTAATTATACAATCTTATTTTTCTTTCTGAAGTTTTCCCGAAACTCCTTGGGAGAACATCCTTTTTTCTTTTTAAATATCCGGTTAAAATTGGAAAGATTATTAAACCCGCAATCATAACATATCTCGGCTATGGATTTGGTAGAATCGGCCAAACCACGCGAAGCATACCCCAATCTAATATCAATAATATAATCGGAGAGGCTTCTCCCCGACCTCATCTTAAAAAAGCGGCTAAACGCCACAGCAGACATCCCCGCCATAGAAGCAACCACCGGCAGCCGTATATCCTTCTTATAATTATCATTAATATAATACTGCACCATCTGCACCCTGCGGCTATCGGAATGAGTTTCAATCTTTGCAAAAGCAGAACTGGAAAGCACCTTGGCATCCTCGCACAAAGAAAGCTCATGCAAAATAGAGAAAAATTTAAGCACCGAATAAAAACCATCCTTCTCCGATGACAAAACATCCAGCTGCGGATAAATTTTAAGGATCGCCGACATTGGAAAAGCCAATCCCCGCTGCGCCCCGGCCAACAATTTACGAATAGAATGAAACTGTCCCTTATTCACAAAATTATTCTCAAACAAATCCTGCGAAAACTGAATGGTAATCTCTCTCACCCGTTCACTCTTGCACTCATGCTGTTCCCACACATGCTCCAGATCCTTACTGGCAATCAATACCAAATCATAATCCCCTATTACCTCAACAGAATCCCCCACAATGCGCCTCACGCCGGCCGCCCGCTCTGTAAAATTCAATTCAAACTCAGCGTGACTATGAATAGGATACGTAAATTCGCTCTTACTTCTATCGGCTATATAAAAGAAATCCCTCTCCGATAACGGAGTAATCTCCCTAATTGCCTTTTCATTACTAGTTTTCATAAAGCAATGTGATTATAAATATATTTATCTGCGCAATCGGGCACAATCGAATGCACAATCGTACGAATCAGCTCAATATTATTTCCTGTAGTCACAAACTCATTGAGTGCCGTACCGCACTCTTTTTTTACACACCCCTTTTCCGCATGAGCATCCTCCGCCATCTGCATCACATTGGTATCTGCTCTTTCTCCCTCCATTTGGGCATCTGCCACCTCCTTCACCCACTTTGCAACCGCCGGAGCCGGATTTACAATAATCATTTTATCCCCGATAATATTCTGAATAGCCTCAATCAAAAACGGATAATGGGTACACCCCAACACCAGATGATCCGCATGCCGTTCCATCATCGGGATAAGATATTTCTTTAACAGCTCCTTTGCAGCAGGCGTATTGGTTTTTCCCTCCTCCACAAGCTCCACCAGCCCCTCACCTATTTGCTCAATCACCGTTGCATTCACAGCAAATTTATGCAAAGTCCGCAAATAAAGCTCCCCCTTAAACGTTCCCTGCGTAGCCAGAACCCCTATCACCCCCGTAGACGTATTTAATGCCGCCGGTTTTACAGCCGGCTCCATCCCCACAAAAGGGATGGTATACGAAGTTCTCAGATACTCAATTGCCGCTGCGGTAGCCGTATTACAAGCCACCACGATCATATCCGCCCCCCTTTCAATCAGATACTCCGTTATTTTACAGGATCTCTTTATAACCTCCTCCCTAGGTTTTGGCCCATATGGACAATGACCCGAATCGGAAACATAAACAAACCTCTCGCCGGGCATCAATTTTATCATTTCGCGCCAGACAGAAAGGCCTCCCACTCCCGAATCAAAAACACCAATCATCTATTTATCATTTAATGAATACATCTGTTTTTACGGCTGCAAATGTACTTCAAAAAGATGAAAAAGCATGAAAAAGGGAAAAAAAGGGTGGCTAAATTTTACAATCAGCCACCCTTTGCAATAAAAACGATTTATGCTTTATTTTTTAGCCCACCATAATTTGGTTGCATAGGTATCACCACCAATACTAGAAGAAGCTGCCTCAACATTGGTTTTATTTACAGTATACTCATTTGAGTCATATTTGAATCTAGGTACAACATCACCACCTGTATCATTATCCGGTAAAAATTTAACCTGTTTTCCATCTTCAGAAATATAAGTTACTTCTCCTGGTTTAACCAATGACTTAGGATAGCCGGTTCTTCTATATTCACTCCATGCCTCAGCACTTTGTGTTAAAAGATGCATATATTTTTGGGTAAGCACCATCTCTTTTTTACTCTCTGCCGTTGCAGCATCAAACTTTGCCAATACTCCGTCAACATACTTATCAGAACCTGTTGCACCCCACATTTCCATAGAGGCATTAAGACCTTGTTCAAATGCACTCTTATCCCAACCCTTTACTTCCGAAACCATAAAACAAACAGTAGGATAATCCAACATTCTTACAAAATAATCTGCTGACGCAATCTGAGGCCTTGGATTCGTTCTTAAATTAATAACATCGCCATTAACAACCACAAACGATTTTGTATCGGAATCCGGCATACCATACGGAATACCTTTGAACGCTTCCTTTTTAACATTCGCCGCACCAACATATACATCCAATCTAGGATCGCGCAATCCGTTAAATGGATTTTTATACCCTTTGGCATTATCATCAACACCTTGCAACAATCCAACAAACTGTTTGGTAAGAGTAAAGTCATTCCTAGATTTAAAGGCTTCATAGATAGGAGCTTCATTAGGAGCACCTGCACCAAGGAATTGAATACCGGCATTATCTGCATTGGATGTAAACACGCCATCCGCAATTGCCTCATTTGCTATTGTCTTCCAACTCGGATTAACATTAGACATCCTTACGGCAAGCCTTAATTTAAGAGAATTGGCAAATTTCAGCCATTTCTTAAGATCACCGTCATACATTAAATCTCCCTCTGTCCAACCTTTTTTAGATGCCTTTAATTTAGTAATTGCGTCATTGATATCTGCAACAAACTTAGGGAACAGCTCACTTTGTGCATCATACTTTGGTTGTAAAATTTCTTTTGGTCTAAGAGCCTCTGTATACGGAATATCTCCAAAAGCTTCCGCCAGCATTTGAATGCCCCATATTTTCAATAAGGTTGCGGTTGCAATCTGCATATCATTATCTCCATAAACAACCATTGTATTCTTGGTAACAGGATCTGTATTCAGATTAATAATATCCTGAAAAGAAAGCATTCTTATATAGGTATTTCTATAATAACCATCGGCTGTCTCTCTTCTAAAAGTATATCTATCTTCTGAAGTATAGTTTCTCTGACACCAAATTTGCGATGCAACGCCCGATTGTCTTATATCATTCCATGAATCGGAAACATAATACACAACCTGTCTTTGTCCATAAGAAAGAATATATGGAGTTGGCACCTGATCCGTAGCATTCGGATTTGTATTTATCTCATCAAAGTTTTTATCGCACCCCGTCAATAAAAATAGGGATACTACAAAACCTCCTAATATATATTTTATTTTTTTCATTTTTAGTTCCTCCTATTTTTAGAAATTAAAGTTTAAGCTCAATCCAAAGGATCTCGTAGTTGGAATATATCCACCCTCAATACCCTGGGCATTGGACCCTGCCATTTGTAAATATTCCGGATCGAAATGTTGGTTATCGCGTCCAAAGATTGCAAGATTTCTACCAAATGCCGATAATCTAAGATTCTTAATAGGGCCTGTCCATTTATTAGGGAATGTATAACCAACCCTTACCTCACGTAATTTAATAAAGTCTGTATCAAATACGTTTAGTTTATCTACGCTATCATAACAAGCCTCACAATAATCTTGTGCGTTTACATATTTAGATGCTACAACAGGTCCACTTGCTGTTTTACCATCTGCATCCAAGTAAATAACCTTACCATTCTCAAGTTTACCATAAACGCCCTCTGGAATCACGCCGGTTTCACGAATATTCTTTCCATCCACAAAAGCAGCACTCTCTTCCAGAATACCCGAATAAACGCCCCATGCATACGATGTATAATACATATTACCACCTCTTTGCATATCAAACAACACGCTTAAATCTACACCATAAAATTTGAATGTAGTAGACAAACCGGCTGTAAAATTAGGGGTAGCTGTACCAATGTCTTTAATAGGTGTACTCTGATACCTTCCATTGCTAGGATTAATCAGTTTATTTCCGGCTTCATCATACACGAAATCGGTACCATAGATTACCGGATAAGAAGATCCTACAAAAGCTCCTGATTTTACCCGAAACGGAGCACTTCCCAAGTTTAGATAATCCAATCCATCCGCTATCTCATCTACACTGTTTTTAAGAGTTGCTATATTTACTTGTATATCCCATGTAAAGTTTTTTGTTTTAATTGGAGTAGCATTCACAGTTAACTCAAAACCTTTATTGGTCATCTTACCTGCATTAATATATTTTGAAGCATATCCTATTGCCCCGGATGTCATAACCGGAACAATTTGGTCTGTTGTTACTTTTTGGTAATAAGCAGCATCAAATCCCAATCTGTTATTTAGGAATTGTGCTTCCAAACCTACCTCCCACGATTTTGTCTGCTCCGGATTTAAATCCATATTAGCCATTGTGGTTGCCGGATTATATCTGGGGTTACCATCAAATGCTCCGCCTGAAGCCGCTTCATAATATGAGATAAGATTATACGCCCCTGTATCATTACCCACTTTTGCCCATCCGGCTCTTACTTTCGCAAAATTCATCCATTTTAATCCCTTAAGGCCTTCCAAAGATGTAAGTAGGAAACTTAAGTTAAAAGATGGATAAAAATAAGAACGATTGGCAGCAGGAAGTGTAGACGACCAGTCATTACGAGCTGTCACATCCAAGAAGATTAATTGATTATAATCCAAAGTAAGGTTTCCAAATACACTATTAATTCTTTTCTTTGATTTATAATCATATACATTTGCTTTTTCAGCCGAATTTGTTAGAACATATAAATCCGGAATAACCATGCCATTCACAGTAATACCACCATTTCTTCCATAATTCTGTGTCATAGAGTTTGTACCAACCATAGCGGTAATACCTAATTTATCATTAGCAACCCTTTTATTAAATGTTAACAATAAATCCAGATTCAACTCTATCTGTTCACGAACATCAAGATAATATTCAGAAGTTTGTTGCGAGCCAATTGCAGTACGCTCATCCATTTTAAGATTATACCAATCCAGTCCTACTCTACCGGTTAACTTTAAATAATCCGTAAATTTTACATTAAGACCTGCATTACCAAACAAACGGTTTCTTTTATCTGTCTGATAGTTTTTATTTAAAGTCCAGTACGGATTATCCGTAAATGCAGGTTCGTCATCATCCCAAGCCGTTCTGTTCCAAGATCTTTGCGATCCATCGGGATTCATATACGCTTTCATATCTTCATAATCGAGAGAAGTATGAATCCACTGCCACATCTTTTGTGAAGGATTCCTCTCACCGTAACCTGTTTCCTGTCTGCCGCGCGCAGATGTATTTGAATAGTTTACAGTAGCCCATCCATCCAAATATTTATTAAAATTGGCATTACCGGACATACTAAATGTATTTTTCCACATTTTAGATTCAGGAGAGATACCGGTAATTCTATTATTTGTATAAGACATACGGAATGAACCCCATTCTCCGGCTTTGCTTATCTGAAAATTGTTTTGCAAATTTGTTCCAAGTTCATAATATGATTTATAATCATGCTCCGGATATACCCAAGGAGTTTCTTTTAGATAGTGGTTGGTATCCCACTCATCAAAAGCATTCCACTGCAATACTTTAATGTTCGGATCATACTTAGGGCCCCAGCTTTCATCGGTAGCATAATCTACAATATTATAATTCTTGCCTCCAATTGTAGCCACATTAAATCCCTGGCTGCCCGGTTCATCATAATAGCTCAAACCACCGCCATACTCTTTCTGATATTTAGGCATGTAGGCTGCCTTATCAAAGGTAATACTGGAGTTTACAGATACGCCCCATGATGTATTTTCTTTAGAAGCCTTTTTGGTAGTTACCAACACAACGCCATTGGCAGCACGTGAGCCGTAAAGTGCAGAAGCAGATGCACCTTTTAAGACTGTCATAGACTCTATATCATCGGGATTAAGATCGGATGCAAGGTTTCCCATATCGTATCCGCCACTACCGGTAGCACCATACGAGAAGTCCTGATTACTAATTGGAATACCATCTACAACAAATAGAGGTTGGTTGTTTCCGGTAAGAGAAGTATTACCACGAATGTTAATTTTGGCTCCACCACCCATTTGTCCGGTTGCTGTTGTAATCTGAACACCGGCAACCCTACCGGAAAGGGCACTGATAACGTTAGGAGTTCTTACCTTGGTAAGTTCCTCTCCTTTTACATCTTGTACGGCATAACCAAGAGCTTTTTTCTGTCTGGTTACCCCCAAAGCTGTTACAATAATTTCGTCAAGTGCATTTGCAGTACTCATCTGTATATTAATAACAGACCTGCCATTAATACTCACTTCCTGGTTTTGATAACCAATGTAGCTTACAATAAAGGTTCCATTCGATGGAGAAGGGATGGTGTACTTTCCGTCTACATCGGAATAAGTTCCTGTTTTACTTCCTTTTACCATAATTGCGGCACCTGGAAGCGGCTGCCCGTCCTGAGCATCCGTTACTACCCCTGTTACTTGTATAGTT
>JAVWIB010000095.1:0-11586 GCA_036639755.1 Bacteroidales bacterium | reverse complement strand
ATATGGCGCCATTTTATAAACACTCGTCATTGCTTCTAATTTTCTTGCAAAAAAAGAGGTTTTTATCTTATGCCGCAATCCCTATATATAGGGAGAAAAAAAATTGTAGCGAAAAAAAAAATTATCCCTGTAGTCCCATAAGTGCCCTAATCTCTTGTTTGGCAGCTTTCCAACGAGGCACATCTACCTTGGGGCCTATCACTTCCACCACTTTGGCCGAGATAATGGAACCCACCTCTCCGCAAACTTTAATAGGCATGCCTTGGGCATGGGCAAACAAGAAGCCGGCGGCATAAATATCCCCTGCGCCGGTGGCATCAACGGTATTGGCAGGCCATGCCTCAATTTTATAATATTCCTCTCCGCTCTGAACCATAGAGCCGTCGGGACCCAATTTTACAACAGCTATTTTACACATTTTGGCAATTTCCGCCAAAGCCTCCCTAGGTTCTTTTTTTGTAAAAACCTCCGCTTCGGTTTCGTTGGCAAACACAATATCTACATAATTCTCAATAATATCGTGCAAAAATGCATCATTGCTCTCCACCACATTGTAACTGGCCATATCTATGGAAATAATCATCCCCTCCGCCTTGGCAAGCTCCACTGCACGGCGTACAAGTTGTTGATTTTGCACAAGATATCCCTCTATATGAAAATAATCATATCCCTTAAAATACTCCGGTTTAAGATCATCGGGAACCAGCTCAATGGCCGCTCCAAGATAAACCGCAAAAGTTCTCTCCGCATTGGGTGCCGTAATAAATACCATCGCTCTTCCGCTGGCAGCCTTACCTTTTAGCAATACTGGCTTAATGCCGTTGTTTTCCTGTCCGTTTTTAAATAATGAACCCAGTTCGTCATCTCCCACCTTTCCTATAAAGCCGCTCGGCATTCCAAAAATAGCTGTCCCGGCTACGGTATTGGCGGCCGATCCCCCCGGTACATATTGCACCCCCATCGGTTTAAGCGTCTGCCATATTTTATTTCCGGTAGCTTCGTCTACATGCTGCATACTCCCTTGCGGCAGATGAAACGTATTTAATAAATCTGCATTCGGCAACACGGCCAGAATATCGGTGAGGGCATTCCCAATTCCAAGAATCGACTTCATTTTATATCTCTTTGGTGAAAGTGCAAAGGTAAGTAATCTCAAATAATTATTGAGTTATTTTTATTTTTCGTAGGTTTGCACCGTATTTCTTAACTGACTTTATTTCAAAATAAAAAGAAAATGATAGTAGCAAAGACGTTATCCGAGTTTAACCTAGCTTATAACACATTGGACAACAAGCAGGAAATCGGATTTATACCAACCATGGGGGCACTTCATGCCGGCCATATTTCGCTTGTAAAACAATCGGCTGCCAAATGCCGCCATACCATAGTAAGTATTTTTGTAAACCCAACCCAGTTTAATAATAGACAAGATCTGGAAAGTTATCCGCGCACGTTGGATAACGACTGTGCCTTGCTGGAAGAAAACGGCGTAGATATTGTATTTGCGCCCAGAGTAACCGATATTTACCCTCAGGAAGATACAAGAATTTTTAACTTTGGAGGTCTCGATAATTTTGGAGAAGGGCCGCGCCGCCCGGGGCATTTTAACGGAGTTGCCCAGGTGGTTACCCGGCTATTTGATATTGTAAAACCCGCTTACGCCTTTTTTGGAGAGAAAGATTTCCAACAGGTTGCCATTATTAAGTATTTTGTAAAGCAATTGGCATATCCTTTGGAGATTGTGCAATGTCCTATTTTACGGGAAGAGGACGGACTGGCAAAAAGCTCGCGTAATGCACTGCTTACCAAAGAACAAAGAGCCGCCGCTCCCCATATTTATAAATGCCTTTGCAGGGCAAAAGAGTATAGCAAAACCATGACTCCCGCTCAGGTAATTGAAGCTGTTACCAACGATATTAATGCGAACACCCTGCTGGAGACCGAATACATTGAGATAGTAGATGCAATCATGTTAAACCCGGTAAAAAACTGGAACGATGCACAACAGATTCAATTATGGTGTGCGGTTTATGCCCGTCCGGTAAGGCTTATTGATAATATAAAATTAAAATAAAGATGTTGTTGGAAATATTAAAATCGAAGATACACCGCGTTAAAGTAACCGAAGCCAATCTTAATTATATTGGAAGCATTACCATTGATACCAATCTGGTAGAGGCTGCCGGCCTGTATGCGAATGAGAAAGTTTCCATTGTGAATATAAATAACGGAGAGAGAATTGATACATACGTTATAAAAGGAGAATGCGGAAGCGGAAAAATATGTCTGAACGGAGCCGCTGCAAGGAAATTTGCAGTAGGAGATTTGGTAATCATTATGGCCTACGCACAAATGACCCCTCAGGAGGCGGAGACATTTCAACCCAAAGTTCTGTTTCCCGATTCCGAAACAAACAAACTGGTTGAATAATGAAGTTTGGTAAGATTATAAAATACATCCTTCTGCTGTGCCTGGCTTTCGCCCTGCTATATGCCTCCTTTAAGGAGGTAAAGTGGAGTGATTTTATATCGGGACTCAAAAGCTGCAACTACTGCTGGATAGTTGTCTCCATGATTGTAGGTTTTCTAGGATTTTTTATGAGGGCCCTACGATGGAGATTGCTATTGCAACAACTCAATAAAGAGATTTCCCTGCGCGAATCTTACGACGGCGTTACCATTGCCTATCTTACCAATTTTATCCTTCCCCGGGCAGGTGAGATTGCAAGATGCGGAGTAATCGCCAAAACAAAAAAAGCAACTTTTGAAGGAGCTCTCGGCACGGTGGTACTTGAGAGGGGGTTTGATCTTATCTGCCTTATCTGCTGGATGGTGTTGTTGCTTATTTTTAAATGGAACGATTTTGGAACATTTATAAGCCGTCAGATGCTGGAGCCTATAACCGGCAGGTTTTCATCCGGTTTAATTTATATTATAGCAGGTGCTTTTATTGTTTTTATTACTATATTTGTACTGTTATGGTTTCTTAGAAAAAGAATCCTTACCATCAAGTTCTTTCGTAAAATTGCAGATATTATTAAAGGGCTTATCGCAGGATTGCTCACCGCATTTAAAATGAAACATAAATGGCTGTTCATTTTATACACTTTAATGCTTTGGGGCACCTACTGGCTCACCAGCTACACCACCATTCAGGCATTTCCGTCTGTGGGACAACTTAACGGAACCGATGCCTTGTTCCTTATGATTGTAGGGGGGCTGGGATGGGTTATTCCCGTACAAGGAGGGCTGGGGGCCTACCATTTTATCGTAAGTCTTGCACTCTCCAGCGTATACGCAATACCCCAGACAACAGGGGTTATTTTTGCAACCATCTCCCACGAGTCGCAAGCACTTACAATGATTATCTGCGGTCTTTTATCGTTAGTAAGTATAAGTATGTGGCAGAAGAAAACTAAAAAAAGTGAAAACTAAATTATAACTATTATATGAAAAAATTAGTACTTATAACCATAGGCCTCTTATTGGCAACACCGTCATTTATTACGGCTCAAAGTAAAAAGCCCATTAAACATAGAGAAGATTATAGTTATATAGACTATAAAAAAAGTGAAATTTATATTCAATACGGAGCCCCTACCATTATAGAAATCACCGATAAACTTGATAATACCACCTATAACAAGGGAACCGTCAGCCATAAATACAAAGAAATCGGCCATAAATACACCGGAGTAGCAGGCGTAGGATATAATTTCTACCTAAATCCTTATGTATCGCTGGGAGCCTATATGGGAATAAGCGAGGCAGATAAAGAGATGGCAGACGAACTCACCGATAAATACACCTACAAATCTCACATCCGTAATTACACAGGAATGGTGGGGATTAACTGGACCTATTTCCGTAGCGGAATATGGGAAGCATCTTGCGGAGCGTCATTGGGTATTGCCTATCTCGACGAAACCCAAACCCTGGTAGACCCTAAACATAACGAAATTCCATTTGAGAACGATAGCTACAATTTTGCCTACAACCTTACGGCAACAAGGATGAGGGTTGGCGGCGGAGTACTGGGAGGCTTTATGGAGGTTGGATTTGGATACAAAGGGCTTGTAAATGCAGGATTATCCGTTAGATTTTAATTAAAAATACAAAAATGACAATACGCTTTTCAATTCATTTTAATACAAAATGGGGAGAGGAATTATTTATAACAGGATCTTCCCCTCTCCTTGGCAACCATGACATAGCCAATGCATTTAAACTTAATTATGCCGGGAATGCCATATGGGAAGGCGAACTAAAAATCAATTCATTAAAGGAAAGGTTATTATCCTACAAATATTTTGTAAAAAGCGAAGATAAATCCATCTACTACGAACCGGGAAAAGAGCGCACACTTGCCCTTAATTCGGCCACCAAAGAGATTGCAGCCTACGACCAATGGCAGGGGAACACAACCGATGCTCCGTTTTTATCCGCCCCCTTCTCCGATGTCTTTTTTACCCACAACAATGCCCCCTACACACAAACTCACCAACATAACAACGAACTCATTATAAGGGTTACCGTCCCCAATATTCCCGCCACCTCACAAGTCTATATTTGCGGGAACACCAAGAATACAGGAGAATGGAGAGAAGAAAACGCCATTCCAATGACCAGAGTGGAGGGGCTGAAATGGGAAGCCGATTTTAATATCGAAAAAAAAGACGGGAAACTTCTGGAATACAAATTCCTTATTAAAGATAATATATCAGGAAAATACACATGGGAAGAGAGAGAAAACAGAAAGACTCTTCTCCCAAAAATTTTAAAAAACAACACGATAATCATAGAGCACTCATCTGCTGATTTTCATACAATGAATCCAAAATTTGCAGGGGTATCCATCCCTGTTTTTTCGTTACGCACCAAAAATAGCAACGGTATAGGAGACTTTGGAGATATCAAGCTCCTTATAGACTGGGCAAAAAAAACAGGGTTATCCATCATTCAATTGCTCCCGATAAACGATACAAGCTCTCACCTGAACTGGAGAGACTCCTATCCTTATAATTGTGTCTCCACCCTTGCCCTGCACCCGATTTACATAAACCTGAAGGCAATAGGGGCCCTTAAAGACTCCGGCACAGCCAAACAATTTCAAACAGAGGGAAAACTACTCAATCACACCGTATTTGTAGACTATGAAGAGGTTTGGGATTATAAAATACACTACCTGATAGCCCTTTATGAACAAGAGCGAGAGAACACAGAAGCCGAGCCGGGCTACTATACCTTTCTAAAACAAAACAAAGAGTGGCTCCAGCCATATGCTAACTTTTGCGTATTACGGGATAAATATAAAACAGCCGATTTCAGAGAGTGGAAAGAACACTCCGCTTTTAATCCCAATCCGGTTGATGAAAAAAAGTGCGCATTCTATCTCTTTATTCAGTACCACCTGCACAAACAAATGAACGAGGTAAAAGCATACGCCCATGCAAACGGAGTTGCCTTAAAAGGGGATATCCCCATTGGCATATCACGCAACAGCGTAGATGCATGGCAATACCCCCACTTATTTAACTTTAAACAGCAGGCAGGTGCCCCTCCCGATTTCTTCTCGCAACAAGGACAAAATTGGGGCTTTCCAACCTACAATTGGGAGGAGATGGAAAAAGACAACTACACATGGTGGCGAATGCGCCTTACCCACTTTGCAACCTATTTTGATGCATACCGGATTGACCATATTCTTGGATTTTTCAGAATCTGGGAACTCCCTATTCAATATACAGATGGCTCTTTCGGCCATTTTTCTCCCGCACTTCCACTCACTCCGCAGGAGATAGAGCAATGGGGATTAGCCGGGATAAAGTACACCGGACTATTTATAGAAGATCCTTATCAGGAAGGAAAATTTCACCCTATGATCTGCGGCAACACCGGCAGCCGGTACAACTCTCTGTCTAATGAACAAAAAGAATCATTTAATAAACTTCATCACGATTATTTTCACCAACGGCACAACAATTTATGGTATCGGGGAGCAATGCGAAAACTCCAACAGCTAATAGCTACTACCAACATGCTCACCTGCGGAGAAGATCTTGGTATGTTAAACGACTCCGTAACCCAATGCATGAAAAATCTTAAAATACTCTCTCTGGAGATGCAGCAGATATCTAAAACCCCGGGAGAAGAGTTCAGCAATCCGCAAAATTATCCCTATTTAAGCGTCTGCACCACCAGCACCCACGATTGCGAAACATTGCGTATGTGGCTTGGCAAGCAAAACAACGAGTATAGCGATATGACTGGGGAAAACGGCGAGCAATATTATGATGCCTCCCCTGCCAGTTGTTTAAAAAATCTGAAAGAAAACCTTACTTCCCCCAGCATGCTTGCCATCTTCCCATTACAAGACTGGCTCTCCATAGACGGCAGGCTCCGCAACAAATATGCCTCCAGCGAACGCATTAATAACCCTTCCAATCCGGAACACTATTGGAGGTATCGCATGCATCTTCCGATTGAAGACCTACTGGAAGCAGACGATTTCAACCATACTCTAAAAGAGATGATTTACAAAAGCCGATTCATCTAAGTGAGTTAGCGCATGCGCAGCGAAGCCTCGTTTATAAGATGTTTGAAGACTCCTATAAAGGCGGCATCGTTGGCAGATACAAATTTCTCTGGATGGAACTGAACACCCCATACTTTGTTGTTTCCTATCATTTCAATTGCCTCAACAATGCCATCTTTGGAATATGCCGTTACCTTAAAACCCGGGGCAACATCTTTTACTGCCTGATGGTGATATGAATTAACAAAAACAGAGTCTACCCCCATCTGATTATGTAATAAAGAGCCTTTTTCTATTCGAATGGAGTGGGTGCCATAACTCCCTGGAGCATCTTGGTTATGTTTTACAAAAGCACCTTTTTTCTGAGATGGGATATCTTGATACAATGTACCGCCAAAGGCAACATTCATCATCTGCTCACCACGGCATATGCCCAGCACGGGAATCCCTTTTTCCACCGCCATCTTAATGAGTTTTACATCAAACGCATCTCGCTCGGGAACGACGGTCCCCAATGCTCTGACCGGTTCTTCACCAAAGTATAAAGGACTAATGTCTTCGCCCCCCGTCATAATAATTCCATCAACAGTATTTAAGATGGCATTTAATTGCTCCGGGTCATCTGTCATGGGAATTACCACGGGAATCCCGCCCGCTTTTTTTACCGAATTAACATACGTAAGGGGTGCTGCCGCAAGTCCTGCCTCGGCTGTTGAGGAGACTCCTATAATAGGTTTGGCTTTTATACCGGTAACGCTTGTGACAAGCGTAGCATTGCGTTTACCTTGTGCAGTTAAATCCTGCTGAGCAACAATCACCAACAATGCGGCAAATAAAAATGTAAAAATCTTTTTCATGTGTTTATGGTTATAATAATATTTTGGTTTCTTATTTAGGATCTCTTCGTTATTTAGGATCTCTTCGTTTTTATAATTTTCCCGTTATTATTTTCTTACCCAGCCCCCAAAATCTTTCTCCTCTCCGTAATTAAATTCCACCTCAAATCCGGTAGCTTTTTCCCCTTTTTCATCCATGGTAAAAATAATTGGAAAAGCGTGTCCGTCGCTGCGGAATTCATATTTTGACCCCTCTATATGAGTCAGTTTACTTTTATAGCCCATTTTTCCTATGGCAATGTAGAGTCCGCCTTTCTCCTGTGTAATCTGAGCATTTCCAAAAAGAGCATCCTTGGTGTATTCTCCGGCAAGAGCTTTGTTATGGGGTACCATAGGGAGCTTTTTTAGCCCTTTGGCAATGCTGTCTGCAACTGTTGCCTTTGCAAGTTGAGATTTATCCCAATCCTCTTTTGCAGATTTATACCAATCATCAAAATCGTCTTTGCTATAATCCTTGGTAGTATCCAATCCCATTTGCAGATCAATGAGTTTGCGCATAATGGCATATCGGGGAGAGGCATCTGCCTCGCTGTTTACTAAAACTACACCGCTCAGTTTTATCTCGGGAACGTAAAAACAGAGGGCAGTCATTCCCCATGTTGTACCTGTATGAAAATAAAGCCTGTATTGATTGTTCTGCTCTACAAACCAGCAAGGGGCATAAAGGGTGGTGCGTTTATCTGTTTGCGAGGTAATGGTAACCCCCTTGTGCAAATCTCTCATGGCTTTTTCACTCATAATACGTACCGTATCTTTGTTCTGGTTTACATACCAGCCGTTGTTGCAATGCATCTGGGCATATCGAATCATATCGGCAACCGATGAATTGACACTCCCTGCGGGGCCAACCACTGTAAGCCAGTTAAGGGCCTGTTCATCTGAATATAACGGCAAGGTTACAATCTCCCCTTTGTAGGAATAATCGTGAGGTGTTGCAACATTTTTAGAGTTGGCAAAACCTTCTCCGTTTAAAGATGTAGAGTTCATTCCAAGCGGTTGTAAAATACGTTCTTTTACATTTTCTTCCCAGTTTTTTCCGGTAATTCTCTCAATAATTTTCTGCACGATAATAAAGGTAATATTATTATATTCATATTCCCCTCTGAATGTATAGGCGGGTTTGATAAGGGCAATCATTTTATAAACATCATCGCGATTATATCCTAAATTGGGAATATAGGTTCCGGCCTGTCCGGCAAGTCCGGTGCGGTGCGTCATAACATCTTTTAGTTGCATATTTTGTGTTACCCACGGATCATACATTTTAAAATCGGGAAGGAGATTTTTAACGGTATCATTCCATTTTAATTTTCCTTCATCAATAAGATCGGCTATAACAGTGGCTGTAAATGATTTGGAGACAGATCCTATCTGAAATACAGTGTTTTCATCAATTGGTGCACCGGACTCATTTACAACACCGGGATACCCTCCGCTTGCAATTTTACGGTCTGATGCAAGAGATCCCTTAAAGCCAACTCCATCTGCCGGGCACTGCTCTTTTACACCAAATCCTTTGGCATACACCACCTTTCCATCAATGGCAAATGCTGTTGCTAACCCTGGTAACTGCCACTGCTGCTGCACTTTGTTAATATATTGATCTATCTTTTTAAGAGTTGGCTCATTTTGCGCAACGGCAAAATACGGCATCATGAAAGCAGTAAGTGCAAACGTCGCTAAAAAGGTAATTTTTTTCATACTGTCAGGTTGTGTTTAATAGTTCTCACAAATATAAGAATTTTGGTTATTTTTGTAGCCGTTGATATGGAAATAGTATGGTAAAAATTAAAAAAGCGTGGTTTTGCAGCTCCTGCGGCAATGAGAGTCCAAAGTGGATGGGAAAATGTCCGGCCTGCGGGGAATGGAATACAATGGTAGAGGAAATTGTGAGTAAAGGTTCCGATAGCGTCACTACGTTGCGTAATCAGGCCTTTTTGCAAAGTATAAATGCTAAACCGCAGCCTCTCACCCAAATAGAGACAGGGAGCGAAAACCGTATTATCCTTGGCTCCCCGATAACCGAAAGTAGCAACACCCTAGGAGAGTTTGACCGTGTATTGGGAGGGGGGCTGGTAACCGGATCGGTAGTGCTGATAGGGGGCGAACCGGGGATTGGAAAATCCACCCTCTCGCTACAGATTCCCCTTGTATGCAAAAGCCTCAAAACATTATATGTATCGGGAGAAGAGAGTGCCCGACAAATAAAAATGCGCGGCCAGCGACTTGGAGGAGAACATGATAATTGTCTGATTCTATCTGAAACCCTGCTGGAAAACATCCTCACACAGGCAAAAGAAATTTCCCCTCAGTTATTAATTGTCGACTCGATTCAGACCATTTACTCCCAGAATATAGAATCATCGGCAGGAAGTGTATCACAGGTTCGAGAATGCGCCGCCTCACTGCTGCGTTACGCAAAAGAGAGCAACACTCCCGTTATTTTAATAGGACACATTACAAAAGACGGCACAATTGCCGGGCCTAAAGTACTGGAACATATTGTAGATGTTGTATTGCAGTTTGAAGGCGATACCCGCCACTCCTATCGCATTTTGCGCAGTATTAAAAACCGCTTTGGATCTACTGCCGAACTAGCTGTTTATGAGATGACCTCCAACGGATTAAAAGAGATTCTCAATCCGTCGGAGATGTTTATTCCCATGCATGGAGATGATCTAAGCGGTATTGCTATCTCCGCCATGCTGGACGGTACCCGCCCGTTTCTCATTGAAATACAATCACTTGTAAGCACCGCCGCCTACGGAACCCCGCAGCGCTCCGCCACAGGATTTGATGTACGCCGCATGAACATGCTTTTGGCCGTATTGGAAAAACGGGTAGGCTTTAAACTAGCTCAAAAAGATGTTTTCTTAAACATTGCCGGCGGACTTAAAGTTACCGATCCAGCCTGCGATCTGGCCATTATTGCCGCCATCCTCTCCTCCAATTTTGATATGCCCATCTCCAACCGCACCGCCTTTGCCGGAGAAGTTGGCCTGAGCGGAGAAATTCGCCCCGTAAGCCAGATTGAAAAACGAATCACCGAGGCCGCAAAGCTGGGTTTTGATAAAATCTTCATATCCTCCTTCAGCAAAGTTCCTCCCCGGCTACATAAGCTCCTCTGTAGCAACCAATCCGAAAGCAAACTAGAAATTATAGAAGTAGCCAACGTACCGGAGTTGGTAAAAAAGATGAACTAGGCAACATCCGTCTTGTTTTTAAGATTTTTTATAAAAGAATTAGCCACATACCCGTGTATCATCCGTGCCGCACCCACGCCATCCGCGCCGCACTGCGACATATTCGCCCGCTCAATACTCCGTTCCAACGCCATTTTGCGGATCGCCTCACCAATCCTCCGTTGACTATTTGTTGTCTCCATTGTCTGTTTTTATGAAAGATTAGAACAAATAGTTATCTTTGTCTTCGTAAACCAATATAAGAACAGTTATATTTCAACGAACAGCTCTGCAAGAACTTCAAAAATGGAGTAAAAAGCCAGATCGTAAACCGCTGATATTAAGAGGAGCGAGACAGGTTGGTAAGACAACACTCGTTGATGTTTTCAGTAAAGAGTTTGAGTGTTGTTGTTTATTGACGAGATCCAAAACTCTCCGCAAGCGGTTGCACAGTTATGCTATTTTTATGAGGAGATTCCCGATTTATATGTAATTTCCGGTGACGTCGTCCCCTCCAATTAAAAAAATTATTTCTCAAAGAGCTTAGACGGGTCACCTTAAAATCCATCCTGCGTGAATGCGGAAACGCTTACGGTATATCAAAATGAAAGGCGAAGCTACACTTGATGAGCAAAACCGTCTCAGACAACTTGAAGCCGAAAAACTCAATGACAAGGCGAAAACTCTCAAAGAGAAGTAATTTTGGTGTACCGTAGGGCGATTATCGTCCTTCGGTTTTTTCATTGAAAATCCAAAGAATTTACTACCTTTGTATTCTGGGTATAAACTACATACACGTCAGATAGAGAAATGTTAATTTCAACCAAAAATTAGATAAAAAAGAGATATAAATATGGCAAAGAAAAAAGAGGCTATTGAAGAGCCGCTGGAAAAGCAGTTATGGAAAACAGCGGACAAATTGCGCAAAAATATAGATGCTGCGGAGTATAAGCACGTGGTATTGGGATTGATTT
>JAVWIB010000094.1:0-11608 GCA_036639755.1 Bacteroidales bacterium | reverse complement strand
GGCCATTCTGTATCATCCCGTTTTGAGCATGCTCAACACCAAATATATTGTTATAAATGAGAATATTCCCCCATTGGTCAATCATTTTGCGCTGGGAAATGCGTGGTTTGTGGGAGAGATTATTCCGGCAAATAATGCCAACGAGGAGATTGCAAAACTGCAAACCATAGACCCTGCACATCAGGCAGTAGTTTCGCAGGAGTTTTTAAATGCAATTCAACTGGCAAAAACCGCAGGGGATCTTAGCGGAAATACGGCTACGGACAGTACGGCCAGTATCAAACTCACATCATACGCTCCTAACAAACTGGAATACAGTTATAACAGCACCTCTACCCAAACAGCTCTGTTTAGCGAGGTGTATTATAGTCCGGGGTGGAAAGCAACCATAGACGGACAGGATGCCCCTATTTTTAGAGCCAACTGGATTCTGCGCGGTTTGCAACTTCCTGCCGGAAAGCACAACATTGTGTTTACATTTGAACCGGAGAGCTTCTCCAAAGGGGAAACCTATTCCCGCATTGCATCGGGCGTGCTTATGATTTTACTTTTAGGCGGTTTGGTTGTTTTATTTATTAAAAAGCGAAAAAAAGATGGAAAATAGAATCTGTAAATTATTTGGAATCAAGCATCCCATTGTATCGGGAGGAATGGTATGGTGCAGCGGTTGGAGACTAGCTTCGGCAGTAAGCAAATGCGGCGGCTTGGGTTTGATTGGGGCAGGCAGCATGCATCCCGATAATTTAAGGTATCACATCCGTGCATGCCGGGCGGCCCTTATTATCAATCCCGACGGCACCATTGGCGTTCCGTTTGAGGGAAATGCAGAGGCATCTGCAAATGCAGAGGCTCCGGCAAATTCAGAAGCACATGCAAATTCAGAAGCACCTTCAAATTCAGAAGCCTCTGCAAATAAAGATTCCGTCTCTACGGCCGTGGGAAAATCCGTGGTTGCAGTGGGCAAGGATTTATCGGGAAACAAAAATAAGCCGCATCTCCCTTTTGGGGTAAATGTGCCGCTGATGTATCCTCAGATTGAGGTCTTGATGAATATTTTGGTGGAGGAGGGGGTAAAAATTGTCTTCACCTCTGCCGGAAGTCCTAAAAAATGGACACCGTTTTTAAAAGAGCACGGAATTACGGTTTGCCATGTGGCATCGAGTAGCATATTTGCTAAAAAATGTGAAGAAGCGGGGGTGGATGCCGTTGTTGCCGAAGGGTTTGAGGCGGGCGGACACAATGGACGGGAAGAGACCACTACGCTATGCCTGATTCCGGCCGTGCGTGAAGCAACCACATTGCCGTTGATTGCTGCCGGAGGAATTGCCCTGCGCTGCCAGATAAAAGCAGTAGAGGCTCTTGGTGCCGAGGGGGTACAAATAGGGACCCGTTTTGCATTAAGTACAGAGAGTTCCGCACACGAAAACTTTAAGAACCACTGCATGGGGCTGGAAGAGGGAGCCACCAAACTACTTCTTAAAAAAATCTCTCCCACCCGCCTTGCTCCCGGCGATTTTACCGCCAAAGTACAAGAGATGGAAGATGCCGGAGCCACCAAAGAGGAGCTAACCGCATACTTGGGCAAAGGACGTGCAAAGCAAGGAATTTTTGAGGGGAACCTCATCCAAGGAGAACTGGAAATAGGACAGATTTGCAATATGGTTAGACACCCCGAAACCGTAGAACAGATCATGGAACAGCTTACCCACATAGATTGAAAAAATTCTCCAAAATCCAATCATCCTACTTAACATTCATCCGCTTTTTTAGTGCTTCCCTTAGATTGTCTTGTGGCAATAGGCCTAATTTTGAACGTATATGCGATCGTTGGCTAGAAATATTAGTCTCTGTTTTACCAAGCTCCTCACTTATTTCCAGCAATTTTTTACCTTTGAGAATAAGATTGCAAATCTCTATTTCAGATTGTGATAGCTCGGGAAGCAAAATAGATGTTTTTTCATAATTAATGCGTTCTTGTTCAAAAAGATAGCGCATATTATTGCGCATATTCTTCTTTGCTTTGTCTCCTACTATACTCATAACGTCCTCAATCTGTTGTTTAGTCAAATTCTGCTTTCTAGTTAATAATACCCATGCGTCAAGTTGTCTCTTATTTAAACTAAAACGTATTGCTAAATTTTCATATTCTATTTTCAATTCCTTATTTTCTTCAAATATCCCATATATGATTCTACCCATTATACTGGCAAAAGATCCATACAAAGCAAACATGATACAAAAAACAGGTAAAAAATTCCAAAGCACTACACTTTTAGAAATATAAATAGCCACAACATATGTTACTAATGATACAGCAAGTATTACTATATTTATATAACGTAACTGCGACAAATAAGCGATAAGGAAACATGACAAAAGCAGAGTCATATCCAAAATGATAATACTATCTGACATTTGCATATTTGATGAAGTTATTGCCGCATAAATAATTTTTGAACTTGCGGTTGCCTGATATAAAATAATATGGCAAAATAAAGCTTGCGACAAAGAAAATACACGTTTGTAATACAGTAAAAAAAGCACAATAGGTAGTACTATTAATATAACGTTATTTATATAAAAAGCCAATGTTCTAATGTCTCTATAAAAACAAGTTGCAGATATACCTATAATTACCATTCCACATTCGGATAATAAAAAAATAGCGAATCTCTGACGTTCAATAAAGTCACTGTTTTTTAAATCAAAATAAGTTACAATAAAATCCCAGATACGGGAGATTAAGCCATATAGAGCACTCTCTATTTTCATCATTTAGGTTAAATTCAAATACAAAAATACAAAAAAAGACCTTTCAAGGTATTTCAAGGTTATAAAATATATAACTATATTAATCTCTTCATACATTTATCAAATAAAATAGAATATAAAATATGAAAAAAAGTATCACCTCATTAAAGACGATATCACTATGCACCATTATGATATCTTTAGTGTTTTTCTCTATTTCCTGCAATAAAGACAAGGAGATTGACATATTACCCACATTAGAAGATTCAGTTGCAGTAATATCGCTTACTTACAACAATTTTAAAAATGCAAATGATGTATTAGTACAAGGCCCCGACTCTTCTCTTATTATTATTAATCCGCAATTACTAGAAGGCCCAAAAAATAACTCTGATAAATCGGATCTAACAATAAAGAGAGGAAATGTTTTAGCAATATGGACCGGAATTAGTAATTTACCTTTCTATAAAAGAGTAGAAAGCATCGAATATGAAAACAATAAACTACTTGTTAAAGTTTCACCGGCCACAGTAGCAGAGGCTATTGTAAACATGGATGTTAAACTAGATACTCATCCATATTATAATCAAAGCCCAAGCGTTGCTGCACAATCTTTATCTAATTCTATTGGCTCGTCCCCATACCTAATGGATGATGATGGTTATCTGCATCCTACCGTAATTATGGCTCCAAAGGATAATGTATACTATAAAGATAGTGATGAACTATATCCATTCGTAGAAGACAAAACCGGATATTCTAATTTGAATGATTCCCAAGTTATCTTTAACATGCTCGAATATGGTGATCATATGGGAAATTGCGATTTTAAAATAGGATTTAGCAAAGATATTGATATTGATTTTCTTAATGATGGAGCCTTTAAGATGGGATTAAAAGGGAGTGTTGGCGGATATATTGGATCTCGTATCATATTGGAAACGTCATGGTTTAAGATTAAGAGTTATGAAACTTCATTTGTTGGAGGATATAACACAAATCTTAATCTTAAATTAGGAGTCTCAGGTAAAAAAGAATTTGGGGATACTAAATATAAACAACTTGCCCCTATTGGAACCTATCACGCTATTTTTACTATAGGACCTGTTCCAATATACATTACAATTGAGGCAGAACTTGCCCGGAAAGTTTCTGCTACTGTATCCGGATTTCTTGGTCTTGTTATTCCGGTGCAAGTATCAGGTGATTTTGTGTGTGGAGTAAAATATTATCAAGGAAAATGGGGCCCGGTAACCGGCTTTACCCACAAGGAAACCTCCCCATCTTTTGATAATACCGGATTTAAAGCAGAGGCGGGATTAAGCGCAGAAGCTGGTATATATATAAAAGCAGGAGTATATTTAGCCGGCGTAGCAGGACCATATTGTGCAATCGGCCCCCAAATCTCTGCAGACGCAAAAGCCAGCCTTACAAATTTTAAGTTCTTAAAAGCCAGCGTTTCTGCAAAGGCTGCCTTAATGTCATCTGTAGGGGCAGAGCTAAAACTATTATGGTGGAAGTTGGCAGATTACCATGTAGACTTTACATTATTTGAATACGAATTCATAAAAAAAGAATGGGAGGTATTATTGGGAAAAACGGTCACTTCTAACGAACAGGTAACTATTCCTTATCGCCTGCCCGAGTATTCCAATTAAATACAGCTCTAAAAAATTTGCGCCATATTACCGCTACAAAATTTGTATAGGTACTATGGCGCAATTTTATATCTATTTTTAGCTTATTCTCCAAAAATCTCTTTTAACTTAACTTTTACCTCAGACTCATCCATCTTACCAATAATTTTACCGTTGGGAGCTATAAGAAAATAGCTTGGCAAATAATGGATACCATAAAGGGTGCTAACTCTAGCTGGTTTGTTTTTTATAGGAAACTCATCAATGGTATGAATCCATGGAGACCTATCTGTATCAATTGCTTTTAGCCAGTCTTTATCGCGACTGTCATTTGCAACGCCCACAATCTCAAAACCTTTCTCTTTATATTTGGCATACAACTCTTTCATTTGAGGAACAGCTGCACGACATGGCCCACACCAAGAAGCCCAAAAATCTACTAACACATATTTGTCCTTTACCGAGGAGAGTGTAAACATAGCTCCCGATGGCGTTTTAAGGGTGAAATCCGGAGCAGGTTGCCCCGGCGCAACGGACTTAAGGCTATTTATTTCTTCTTTTATCTGCTGTGCAAAAAAAGAATTCTGAACTTTGGGGGTAAATTTGTTAAATACATCTTCTATCTCGGCTAATGTCATATTCGCACAAATAAAATTGAATATATATGCCGAAAATTCAAGATCATTATTTTCACACATCAGCTTAATTGATGCAGCTTGCGACTCTTTTCTGAGTATATCGCCATCTGCCTCCATCGATTTTTTCACCTCCTCGTATTTAGCTTTAGATGCATCATCTTTTTTATCACGTAGAGCAGTTAAAACAGTAGCAGCTTTCTTATAAGCAGCATATTTTGGCTGAGATGAGATACTATCATATTGCCCGTCATATTTACGGGAGAGATTCCAATTTACCCCTCCCTTGTAATGATTCCCCTTAAATGCACGGTTACCGTACTCTTCTATTACGGTTGCCCAATCCTCAGAAATTTGAATAGGACAATTTTCTAATAAAATATACATACTAGCCGGTTCCATTCCGGTAGGACACACCTGTAAAGAGGCATAAACCACATCCTTTATCTCCCCTTTTAATAAAAATGCTCCGTTCGTAATTTTTACCGTATCGGAAAATGCAAGATCGGCCGGCTCCTTTACTGTTAAAATTACCGTCCCGGTTTTAACACCCGCTACATTACCCTTTATTTCATAACATAGAGACTGCACCGTGCACCACATAGTAAATAATACTATCAACCCAATTTTAAATAATTGTTTCATCTTTTTTATTTTAATAAGTATTTTGCTTTAATTCACCTTTCCCGGCAAGAATATCACACTCCGGAATTAAAGCGGCATAACGCCTATCACCAGGTTTTAATTCATATTTTTTTATTTCACCGGAAACATGAATGTCGGAAGGGGTATAATTATAAAAGTTCTGCTCAATAGTAACATCATCTCCGGCATACTCATTGCTATTGTAACGACGCACATCAAACAGCCTTTTTACAGGGCCCATTTCGCGACGACGCTCTCTAATAACTATCCCAATAGCCTCTTCTTTACTTGTCGCCGTTAAATTTATCTTTCCGGCAGAATCAATTCTTTTTAATCTTAATTGATTAACCAATGTAACTGCTTTATTATAATCTCCATCCCTAGCTTCGCACTCCGCTATTGTAAGAAGCATCTCAGGTACTGTAATAGTATAATTTCTGTTTGCATTTACCATATAATAATGAATATCTATAGGTTTATTATTAAGATATCCGTAATTTTTTACATAAAAATATTTCCATCTTGCATCCATGTCTCTATTGCCATCTTCGCTAAAACAATTTATATGAGCCTGAGAAGGAATCATATCTGTAGAGAATCCATAAGAAAAAGTAGAGCTTGCACAACCAAGGAAATAGTCTTCTGTCCAATTGTTAGTATAATCATATCCAAACTGAGTATTTGGATATTTTACTTCAAAATCAATTACTTTACCGTCAATTGTAATAGTTCCTTTATCTACTCTTGATGAATATCCTATTTGATTATAATCCATAATATTTTCTACACCATATTTAGCCAAAGCAGCCTCTGCATATTTTTTAGCATTCACATAATTATGCTTCATAAGATAAAATCTAGCTGCCAAAGCATTTGCAGCGGCACTTGTCACCCTATACACAGAACCTTGTCCAAATTTATTCTTTAATTCAACGGTCATTTTAAGGGCTTCTATAATATCTTTTTCTATAAAATCGTAAGTATCTTTAATAGATGCTCGTTCCAAAGAGTAGTCAAACCCAATACTTGTTGTAAGAGGTAGCCCAAGTTCGTTTAAATTAGCATCACAATAAGGCAACGTATAAACGGTAAGCAATTCCATATATGAAAGAGCTCTCCTAAACGATGCCTCCGATTTTATCATAGCCACTTGATTGGGCGTTGCTGCTATTTTATCGATATAAAAGAAAACCAAGTTTGAGCGGAAGATATTTTGATATCTATACATCCACATGTAATCTTTATTTGTACCGCTAAATTCCCTTTCCCAAGTGGCTCCCTGCACCACTTCAACAGAATATGCCCCGGGTATCCTTTTCTCCAATTCTGCATTTAAATCAATATCTCCACCACCGTACACAAGGTTTGGTGATATACAATCCTCTCTCCACATTCCTGCAAGAATAGATTCCATGTCCTCCACTGTTGATGGAACAATATCCGATGATTTTGACGGCCTTTCGGATAAAAAATCATTGCATGAAACCAGTATTGCCGCAATCAATACTATGTATATAAAATTAATCTTTCTCATAAATAAATAGTTTAAAAGTTTATTTTTGCGCCAAATGTATAAGCAATCCTTGGTTTTTCTGTTCCCATAGGGTAAAATGGATCTTGTCCATATCCATTAAAAGTAATAACCCCTACATTATTTAATTGTCCGTAAACAGAGATACCCCCCAAACCTATCGTTTTTAACATTTGTTTTGGCAAATCATATGTTAAATTAATCTCTTGGAAGCGAATATTTGCCGCATTCAGAAATTGGTAATCCAAAATGTCGACATAACTAGGATATCTACTAGGATACATGCCATCTATAGGGAGTGGAGCAAATTCGTTAGGATCACAATTTTTAATTTCGCTATAATATTTATTAATTGCTCCGTTTCCATCATCCATAATTGGATAATTAAACCCTGTCCTTTTAAACTTATGTCCAAAATATCCGGTAATAATAAAAGAAAAATTAAAATTACCATACCTAAACGAACTGTTTAAGCCAAGTACATAAGGAGGTGTTGCCGTTCCGGCATCAATAAGGTAATTACTTGAATCAAAAGAGGTATTAAAGGCTGTCATTGTCCTTGGATTTTTTCCATCTTTATCTACAATCACAGGCTGATTTACACCACCAACTTCTTGGAGTCCGCCATACTTAAATGCCCATAGTGTTCCGGCATCATATCCTTGTGCATATTCCCAACCCGAGTTTGGCCCATAAACCCTATTTGCCAAGGTAGCAGCATCTTTAAATAATTTTGTAATCTTGTTTTTATTATAAGCAAAACTTAAATTACCGCTCCAACTGAATTTTCCTTTTTGTAAAAAACTTCCTACCGTTATCTCAACACCTTTATTATACATAGCAACAGCATTAATAGATTGGGTATCAGAACCGTAAACATTTGCTATTGCCACCGTTGAAATAAGATCACGCCCTTGTTTATTATAATAATCTATCTTACCGGTTAATTTATTATTCAATAAGGCAAAGTCAACGCCTACATCAAACGATCCCGTTTTCTCCCATCCTAAATTAGGATTACCATAATTAGATATTATTCCATATCCGGTTCCTGTTTCCGGATTTTGACTCCATATTGAAATAAGTGGGTCTACCGATGTAGATTTATCTACATTCCCATTAAACCCATAAGTTGTTCTTAGAACCAACCTATTGATCCATGAAATATTTTTCATAAAGGATTCTTGAGTCATATTCCATGCTGCCCCAACACTCCAAAAAGGAGAATAACGAATAGCAGGATTAGACGAGATAAGATTTGAAGCATCTGTTCTATAGCTGCCCGAAACTGTATACCTCTGTTTATAGGTATAGGAGATATTCCCATATAATGAGAAATATTTATCAGTAGAATACATTTTTTCTGCAATAGGATAACCAATTGTTCTAGAAGAAATTGATTCTCCGAACATATTATATAATGGATTATTTGGCGACGAAATTCCATTAAAAGGCGGCGTAATGCTTAATAACTCATCGCTATACCCGTACATTAAAGGATTTGAGGTGCTTTCATATACCTTTTTACTTACCTCAGTACCTGCAATAACAGAAACCATATGGTCATCCCCAAATGTTCGATCAAACGTAAATTGATTTCTAAGATTCCATGCATTAAGTTCGCTACTTCCCTCTGAAATTGCCATTCCGCTTGCATAATTTTGATTAACTGCCGTTGCAGGATTCCCATTCCACATAGAAGTGCGGTTTACATTAAACCTTACTTGATAAGTATCCTCAGAATAAAGATCTTTGTTTTTATTATCCATAATCTCATATTGGAATTTTGAATCAAAAGTAAGACCCTTCATTATCTTAACTTTAAGACCGGCCTGCACCCTACCATAAAGCGATTTACTTGTAATATCTCTCCCTCTCATTTCTTGTACAGGATTATAACCCCAGTTAGAATAAGGGAATTTTACATTTTGCTGCGTAATATATCTATCAATAATAGGCAGATATAAATCTTTTTGTACATGCAGATATTCTCCATTCTCTCCTACAAGCATATCATAAGGGGAAATCTCTTGAATAGCCGCAAGATTTACACCGTTATTTCTGGCAGAACTGTACTGAAACATGGTTGAAACGGAAACATCCAGCCACTTAAACAAGGCCAGATTGGTTCTATAGTTAAATGTATATCTTTGATTGTCTGTCCTTTTAAAGTTTGTAATGTTTTTATCAAACATTAATGTAAGAATATTGCTTAATTTCTCCGTTCCTCCCTGAATTGTTAAATTATATTGCTGTGTAATAGGAGCGTTAAGTAAATTATCTGTTATTTGTTGTCTGTTATCAAGTTGTGATAATCTATTTAATTCTGCGTTTAAGTCTCCCTTAAAAAAGCCAAGACGATTTTCGTTCATCGTAAGCACTGCCTGTGAATACATTCTGCCATAACTATTATAAATAGAACTCGAATAGTTATTTCCCAGCAACGAACCCCGTTTAAAGAAATTACTCTCAAATCCCATTTTTTCATACTCAATGGTTTCGGCACTGCTAGCTAACGGATTAGCATAATCTAAATTCATCTTGCCGGAAAATTTCACAAATGCGTTCAACTCAACATTCACTTTCCCTTGGTGGGACGATTTTGTCGTTACAACAATAACTCCGTTTGCAGAACGGGCACCCCAGATAGAAGCGGCAGCAGCATCTTTAAGGACTGTTATACCGGCAATATCATTCGGGTTTATAGATGATAAAGCCCCCTCAATTGCAAACCCATCTACAATAACAAGCGGATTTGAATTTGCCCCTAAAGAAGTAATACCTCTTATAACAATTGATTCTTCTCTATCTCCACGTCCTTTATTTACAACCTGAATACCGGATACATTACCAATGATACTTTGTTCCAAAGAAGTAGAGGGTTTATTTAGTTGTTGCGCCCCAATTGTTTCAAAAGAACCGGTTGCCCTTTCTTTAGAAATTGTCTGATATCCTGTTACAACCACATCATCCAAAGCAATTGCATCGGGCTTCATAAAAATATTTAGAATGCTGCTTTTCCCGGCTACTGCCTCATAATTTGCCATCCCTATTGAAGAAAAGAAAAGCATATCACCTTCCTCTACTTCAATACTATAGGCCCCATCCAGATCGGATGCCGTAAGTTTCCCCGTTGTTTTATTCTGGATTGCAACACCGGGTAATGATTCTCCCATTTCATCTTTTACTACCCCTCTTAATTGAAGCGTACTTCCCTGAGCGGTTCGGCCCTCCTTAATCATCTTATTGAGCAGAGCAACCTGTTTTCCCTTTATATTCCAGGTAATACCTGTTTCTGCAAAAATCTTTTTAAGAAGAGGCTCTATTCCCTCCCCTTTTTGTGAGTAGGTAATGGAGATTACTTTGCCAATCTCCTTTAAGGCATCGGAATAAACAAATGTATACCCGCTCTGGTGGGTAACATCTTTAAGAATTGTTTTAATTGGAGTATCTTTATAATTGATACTTATGTTCTGGGCCCCTAGGTTAAGGGAAATACCAAAACAAAATAAGAACAAAGGCACAAGCCTTTTAAATAGTTTGAATTTCATTAGGTTTTTTATTTTTGGGTTATATACAGAGAGAACTCAAAAATTAAAAATCCCTAAAAAATATCTTTATATGTTGGTAAGAATTGAGAGTAATCCTCTATTTTTTACTCAAAAACACTTTCTTATTTTCAATTTTATAATTTACCAGCGAGGTCATTTGAATTAAATCCATAATCTGTACAATGGATTCCGAGTTAAATGTAGCGGTTATTTTGTATTTTAAAATTTCTTTATTTGCAATTACAAAGTCAATCCCATGCCAACGCTCCAACGTTTTTATTACTTCAAAAATAGGCGTTTCCTCAAAAATAATCTTCCCTTCTTTCCAAGCAGCATCATCAACGGGCGATTGCTTTAGCACCTTTTTTACAGGGGTATGTACGTCTTCAGAATTAATGGTAACAGTCTGAAAAGGGAGTACCTTTGTAGTAATTATTTTATTTCCACTCTCTCGTAGCAGGTTAATTTCTCCGCTATACAAGGTTGCTTGTGATTTTGGCTCATCATCATACGCCTTTAAATTAAACTGCGTGCCCAACACCTGCACACTGAATCCTTTCGTGGTTTTTACAATCATAGGACGGTGAGTGTTTTTTACTACATCAAAATAAGCCTCTCCCGATATAGTAACGCTTCGCACCAGCGAATCAAATTTATCGGGATACTCAATTCTCGTATCTGAATTTAGCCATACAACAGAACTATCGGGAAGCAACAGCTTGGCTTTCACCCCCCTTTCTGTGTAAAGAACCTTAGTGGGGGCTGTATTTTTATAATAAATCTGTTTCCCGATAGAATTTTCGACAACAAGGTCGTCTAAATAATAATTGGAGAATCTCCAAAAATACAGTCCGGTAC
>JAVWIB010000093.1:0-11690 GCA_036639755.1 Bacteroidales bacterium | reverse complement strand
AAACAAACCCTCTGCCGCAGCATAAATAGGAGAGAGGAACGGAGCTGTTTTGGGAGAGAAGCTAATAATCATCGCAAGGATGAATCCTCCTATTGCACCTCCTATCATCCAACCCTGAATAGATGCGGGGTTAATTGCTTCATAATAAATCTTCCATGTATATGCAGCACCTGCAATTACCATTAGAAGTAAAAGTAATGTTTTGGTGGCGGTTCCGCCAACTGTCATTACTCCTGTAGAATCTGCCTGTGCAGATTTTCTGAAAATCTGTTCACTTAATACCGGATTTCCCATATTCTGTCTCTTTAATAATTATTGATTACTAGTTATTTCTTTAGTCTGAACAATTGTTCCTCTTCGTACAACAATATCTTTTTTGTTTTGCGAATCCATTTTTGTTCTTCTACTTTTATGTGCTCTTTAATATCGTCCCAATCTCCTTTGCCGTTTACAAAGTCAATCAGTTCTTTATCTCCCAGTAACAATTCAATTGCTGTTTTATCATTGCCGACCTCGTATTTTCCCGGCCTGAATGCAAAGTTGCTGCAATTATCATGTAGGAAGCGTAATATTCGCAAATTATGTGCCAATGCATGGTACTGCATATTGGGGTTCAGCAATAACTGAAACCCAAAACAGCACTCCCCGCTATATTTATGAAATGTTGGGATAAATTTCATCCATCTTACAAAAACCCCTTCATCGTATATTGGGTGAGCAGGATCATTCCAGCTTGCATAGCCGTGTGTAGCATTATAATCCGTCAGTTCCTCCATAAACGGAGCCCCGAACAGTTCAAAAGGACGGGTTGTTCCTCTTCCTTCGCTTACATTTGTCCCTTCCCAAAGACATTGCCCCGAGTAAAAATAGGCAGTAAACAGCCCCGGAAAATTTGGCGACGGAGGAATACTCCACGGCATGAGATCTTTATTGGCCACAGATGCTTTGTATGAAATAATGTGGAGCGGAAACTTTGCATTCAGCTCATTATAAAGGTAGTTTGCAAGTTCTCCAATGGTAAGGCCGTGTCGGTGAGCAATCCCCTCTATCCCGATAAAGGAACGGTATCCCGCCCGCAGCATAGTCCCTTCTACCTGCCGGCCTGCCGGATTAATCCGGTCGATAATATAAACGGGCAGGTCTGTCTCTGTGCTTTTTAACACTTTGAACAGATTAAAAATAGTGCTTGTGTAGGTGTAATACCTGCATCCTACGTCCTGTAACTCAATAATCAGGGCATCCAGATCGGTTAATTTATTCACCGATGCCGCCAGACTCTCCTCCGTACTTCCGTACAGAGAAACATATTCAACCTCATTCAGTCCAAGGTTCTGATATTGTTCCCCCTCGTCCAATTTTACTTGATCCTGAAGTTCCCCAAACAATCCGTGTTCGGGCATAAAAATCCGTTTTAGATTGCCCTTTCTGGCAAGGGTCTCAAATAAATACTCTCCACTCTCGGGATGCCATGCCGTTTGATTGCATAAAACTCCAAGTTTACCATGTTGCAGAACAAGATCCGGCTGCTCTGTAAGAGGCGTTGTTCTAAATGAAAACATTTTATATCGGGATAAAAATTATGCTATTATTTTGTGAATCTCTTGAATCATACTTTGTGCCAATTCGTCAGCGGCCTGTTCTGTGGCAGCTTCCGAATAGATGCGGATGATTGGTTCCGTATTGGATTTTCTAAGATGCACCCATGTTTTTTGTGCATCAAAATCAATCTTTAAGCCGTCTATATCGGTAATTCGCTCGTGTGAATATTTTTCCTTAATGGTAGATAATATCTTATCAATTAATGCTTTATCCGATAGCTCAATTTTATTTTTAGAGATAAAGTAAGGAGGATAGGTAGCGCGCAATTGCAATGCCGTAAGCCTTTTTAGTGCAAGATTACTCAGGAACAGGGCAATTCCAATGTATGCGTCACGTCCGTAGTGAAGATCCGGAAAGATTACTCCGCCGTTTCCTTCTCCACCTATTACCGCCCCAACCTCTTTCATTTTGGTGGTTACATTTACCTCTCCAACTGCCGCCGAGAAATATTTTTCCCCTTTATTTTCCGTAACATCCCTTAAAGCCCGCGACGACGAGAGATTGGATACCGTAGCCCCTTTTTTGTGTTCCAGTACATAATCTGCCACCGATACCAGCGTATATTCCTCTCCAAAAGGGGTTCCGTCCTCACAAATAAGTGCAAGTCTGTCTACATCTGGATCTACGGAAATGCCTAAATCTGCTTTTTCGCTTTTTACTTTTTCGCTTAATTCTATAAGATTCTGCGGAAGAGGTTCCGGATTATGGGCAAATTCTCCGGTAGGCTCACAATTAATTCCAATACAGTTTACCCCCAGAGCCTCCAATAATTTAGGCATGGTGCATCCGCCAACAGAGTTTACGGCATCTAGTACAACCGTAAAACCGGCTTTGTAGATAGCCTCTTTATTTACCAGCGGATTTTGCAATACGGCATCAATATGCTGCTGCGTAAAATCTTTATGAACCAACGTACCTATTTCGTCTACTTCATAGAACTTAAAATCCTCGTTTTGTGCCGTCTGAAGGAGTGCTTCCCCCTCTGCCGCATCTAAAAACTCCCCTTTCTCATTTAATAATTTAAGGGCGTTCCATTGTTTTGGATTATGAGAAGCGGTGAGAATAATTCCTCCGTCAGCCTTTTCAAAAATGACTGCCATCTCGGTAGTAGGGGTAGAGGCTAGCCCCGCATTGACAACATCAATTCCGCAAGCCATTAATGTGCCGCATACAATGGAATCTACCATTTCTCCCGATATTCTTGCATCTCTTCCCACAACCACTTTGTATCTGTTCTTGCTTGGTAATCTTCTTCTTAACTCAGTAGCGTAAGCCGCTGTAAACTTTACCACATCAATCGGAGTAAGGGCATCGCCTATTGTTCCCCCTATGGTTCCTCTAATTCCTGATATTGATTTAATAAGTGTCATAACGTATCTATTTTATATCTTTATAATCGAATGACAAAGTTAATAAAAAACTCCGCACCTAAGTCAGGTCGGAGTTTTTTAGTTTAAGAAGAAAAATCGTAGATTTTTCAGTTTTGTTCGTTGAAAATACCTTTTTAGAACTGCTTACGCCGGTAAAGCAAGGAACGCTGCAGCAAACGCCAAAATAGCATAAAGCTCTGGGAATACTGCAAGAATAAGCGTTTTTCCAAATACATCTTGTCCGTTAGCCATTTCGTTGATACCGTTAGCAACCAACGATGCTTGTTTAATAGCTGAGAAGAAACCAACGAGACCAAGTGACACACCTACAGCCAATACGGCAAGAGAGGCATTAATGGTCATTGTTTCCATGGCGGCAATTTTGCCAAGCATAAGAAAGAAAGCGGCAAAGCCGTACAGCCCTTGCGTAGAAGGTAGAGCGCAAAGAATCATTGCAGAACCAAAAAGATCGGGATTTTTTTTGAGTGCGCCAATGGTAGCGTTACCACCGATTGTTACTCCATAAGTACTTCCGATACAAGATACTGCCAACATAATGCCTAATCCAATATAGGCCAAGAAGAATGGTAATTGTTGCATAATATTAATTTTTTATTGTTTGTTATTATTTATTCGTGTTAATCTTGTTTTGTTTTTGCAAGAGGAGAGTAGGCTCTTCCGCCCCCCTCAAATCCGGCATTTTTATAAAATTCTACAAAGGTAAGACGCATAGGGTGCACAAAAGCTCCCAATCCCGATAAAAATAGTACGGCCGTATGCCCTATCAGTAACATCAGTACTGTAAAGAACCATCCTATATAAGGTATTCCCGACATCTGCATGGCAACCGAGTTGACAACAAGTCCCAGAATACCGCCGGATGTTGCGAGTCCGAACAGACGGATATAAGAAAGCATATCTCCAAATACTCCGGTTACATCATAGAGGGCTGCCCCTCCTTTGAATAATCTGATAATAAAATTTTTATGATTGGAGGTAAAGATTACGATTAGTGCCAGACCTATATAACCTGCATAGTTTGCCCATGCAGGAATTATGAAATTCATCTCCGTAGAAGCATACCATACCGATCCCCATATAATTAATATCGACCATCCTATATTATGCAATCCGGCTGTAAAGCCTTTTGTTTTCATCATATAAATGGCATTAATCAATCTGGCGCATACGATCTGTACAAGTCCGAATATAATTGCAAACCAGAACATTTTCATATCGGAGAAGAATAATTGTTTAATATTCTCCGGCATAGGAAGCAGATCATACAATTTCATTCCAAAAAATGTTCCGCTAAGGGCCGGCATGATAATGGCTCCCAACCCCAGAAAAGCAACTAATTTTCCGTAATTGCTAAATTTTGGAACCTTAAAATTTACAATTAACCCTACTGTTAAAAGGATGAATCCATACCCCATATCTCCCAAGCAAAATCCAAAGAACAACATATAAAACGGAGCAAAAAACAGGGTAAGATCTAGTTCACCGTATTTAGGAAGCATATACAACTCACCAATAGGTTCATATAGCTTCCCAAAGAAATTATTCTTTAATTTAACAGGAGGATTGTCCTCTGTTTTTGCGGCATCTTTAAGATAATAAATATTATGATCCTCCAAGTACTTATCTACCTGCTTATCAATCTCTGTAGGGGCAAAGCCTTCAAAAATTACAATGGTCTCTTCTGCCTGTTTTTGAGAAGCGGTGTTGGCTAGGTAAAGGTCCAGACTCAGGAATAATTCCTGTTTGCGTTCTTCAAACTGCTCAATAAGATTGGTGGTAGAGAGAAGTTCTTTGTCGTTACTCTCAATTTTTCCGTTCAGCAAAGCAATCTGTTCTTCCAGCATATTGGCAGAGGTATCGGGGAACTTGCATTCCTGCTCCTTAAATGAATAAGGCTCCCCTTCCGTCTGGAGAATGGTAAAGTAAATTTTGCCGTTTTCCGTATTGATAATATGCAACGGATACTCTTGTTCCCATTGCGGATTAAAACGCTTCTCCGACATTGTGTAAAAATGGGGAATCAACCCGGTCTTTTTTATTTTATCAAAGTTCTCTTGTGTAAAGACTCCCCACGGCTGTGCCTCAAAAAGAGCCGCTTTGGTCTCTTTAAGAGCAACGCTCAGCTCCTCTTTGAGAGAAAGTTTGGTTTCATACACTTTAAGAATATCGCCAGATGCTTCAACGTCGGAGGGAATAGCAACCCCTTTTTGCACAGCGGCCTCAAGGGTTGATTTCAGAGACTTAACAGCGGCATTGTATCTGGCTATTTCTTCAAATTTTTCCAGAGAGTAGGTGTCAATTGCCCTATGTTGGCGTGTAACATCCACTACACCTAAATTCTGAAGATTCTGTAGAAATTCATCCACCTCCTTGTGGAAAATTACAAAGGAGTATTTTGTCATTTTCTTAATCATTTGGTTTCCTCCTCTTCTTCTTCTATTAAGTGTCTGGTTTTTACAATTTTCTGAGATGCCTTGGATAAGTTTTCTTCATCCTCCATGTATCTCTTTATCTTCCTTATTGCTTCCTGATATCCGGGAATCTGTACTTTCTCATAAAGATTTACTTTCTGAGTCGTCTTTTTTCTGGAAAAATCGAGTAATCGCATCTTTTCCAGATATATTTCAGATTCAATTCCTATCTGCGCCAGTTGTTGGAGTATTTTTACGCCATCTGTATACCATAGCGGTTTTATAAAAACGTCAAATTCTTTTACGTCATACGAAACCTCTACCAGAGAGGGGGTTTTTACTCCCGCAATTTTGTCGGTTTTCAGAACCACATCCCTTACGGAGATAAGCCCCGGTTCAAATTCGTTCCAAAGTGCGGCCAGATATTCATAAGAAGCTAACGAGGCAGATAATTGTTCCATCAGTTCATCGCTCTTGCTCTTGGCACGCTTCACCTCCATCCTTAACGCACTCTCTTTGTTCTTAAGAGTAGGCAAGGCATTGGTACGGACCTTTAACTGTTTGTTAAGATCGTTGAGCGATGTTTTATTAAATTGGAATTTTATTGCCATAATTTATTAGCTTTTAGCACCTTTCCAGTATTTTTTAACAAGGTTCTGTTTGATACTAAGCTCTTCCGGCGTAAAATATTTACCAAAAAGCTCCCATGCAGTATCAAGCATCTGGTCAATCTTAATGTTCACATCAATTGCCAGAAGTTTAGTAGAGTACTCTTTTGCATAATCCAGACAACGCAAATCATAATCACTTAAATCAAAACCGTTCTCCAGTTTTGTTTTTGCATTTGCGGCATCTGCATAAAGACGTACTCCGGTATTCATAACCTGCCCGTGATCCTCTCTTGTCTGCTTCCCGATAACCAATTGTTTTAAACGGGAAAGAGAACGGAACGGATCTACGATAACTTTTCCGGTATCGGAATCGTTCCTTAAGAAAAGCTGTCCCTCTGTAATATAACCGGTATTATCCGGAATGGCATGGGTAATATCGCCATCATTAAGGGTAGTAACCGCAATAATGGTAATAGAACCGCCGTTAGGAAGCTGCACTGCTTTCTCATAAATTTTTGCAAGGTCTGAATAAAGCGAACCCGGCATGGAGTCCTTGGACGGAATCTGGTCCATACGGTTACTTACAATGGAGAGGGCATCGGCATACAGGGTCATATCAGTAAGAAGCACAAGCACTTTCTCATTTTTATCCACTGCAAAATACTCTGCTGCGGTTAATGCCATATCGGGAATAAGCAGACGCTCTACCGGAGGCTGTTCCGTGGTATTTACAAAGCTGATAATCTTGTTAAGGGCTCCCGCATTCTCAAACATCTGTTTAAAGTAGAGATAGTCGTCATTGGTAAGTCCCATACCACCCAGAATGATTTTATCCACGTCTGCTCTAAGGGCAACATTGGCCATTACCTGATTGTAAGGCTGATCGGGGTTGGCAAAGAAAGGAATTTTTTGTCCCGATACCAGCGTGTTGTTCAGGTCAATTCCCGCAATACCGGTAGGGATCAATTGTGACGGCTGCTTCCTCTTGTAGGGATTTACACTTGGTCCGCCAATGTATCTCCTTTCTCCCTCTATCTTCGGCCCGTTATCAATGGGATCGCCATAGGCATTAAAGAAACGTCCCGCAAGATCGTCACTAACGTTTAGAGCAGGCGGTTCGCCAAAGAAAATCACCTCTGAGTTGGTTGGAATACCTTCCGTACCTGAGAACACCTGTAATGTTACAAGTTCTCCTTTTAATTTTACTACCTGAGCAAGTCTTCCGTCAACGGTTGCAAGCTCATCATTGGATACCCCTTGAGCTTTTAATGCAACAGTAGCCTTTGTAATTGCCTCCAGCTGAGTATATATTCTTTGAAATGCTTTAGTTGTCATGGTTGATTATTTTATTTAATTGCTCAAGATATTTATTGAAATCAGCACTTTTGTACTCTGAATAGTTCATCTGGCGCATGATATTGATAATGCTCTTATAGTAAGCCGAACACTCTTCAAAATGATCGAATATAACTTTGGTATCACAAACTTCCAGAACTTTCTTAAGCATAAACTCCTGTCTATCCATAGGGGTAGAGCAATCAATGCTGTCAAATGCATCCTGCTGCAAAATAATAAAGTCTATCAGTTCCGATTTCCAGTATCTTAAATGATATTCCATTGGAACACCGTCGTCTCCAAGAATATTAATTTGCTCGTATGCCTCTTTACCTCTAAGGGTTATATTTTTGGTTTTATTTACATTATCTACCCAGTTGGCATCAACCTTATAGTTTAGATACTCTATAATCTCCGGATATTCCAGATATTTTGAGTATGAATCAATAGGGTCTACAGCCGGATATCTTTTCCTATCTGCCCTACTTTGATTAAGGGCGTAAAAACATCTTGCAGCTTTTTTAGTAGATTCGGTAACCGGTTCTTTTAGATTACCACCTGCCGGAGATACCGTTCCTATAAAGGTGACGGAACCGGTAGTACCGTTGTTTAGTTTTACAATACCTGCTCTTGCATAAAAGTTGGAAATAATAGCCGGAAGATCTACAGGGAATGCATCCGCACCCGGAAGCTCCTCCATACGATTACTCATCTCTCTTAATGCCTGTGCCCAACGTGATGTTGAATCGGCAAGAAGTAATACTTTAAGACCCATTGCCCTGTAATATTCTCCGATAGTCATTGCCGTATAAACAGAGGCCTCACGGGCTGCAACCGGCATGTTGGAAGTATTACAGATAATAGTGGTTCTCTCAATCAACTTACGGCCTGTTCTTGCATCAATCAGCTCCGGAAACTCCGTAAAAATTTCGACAACCTCATTGGCACGCTCTCCGCAGGCTGCCATAATAATAACATCGGCTTCACCTTGTTTTGCAATAGCATGCTGAAGAACGGTTTTTCCGCAACCGAAAGGACCGGGAATAAATCCGGTGCCACCCTCAGCAATTGGATTAAGGGTATCAATACATCTTACCCCCGTTTCCATAATTTTATACGGACGCGGTTTCTCTTTGTATCCTCCAATGGCAACTTTAACAGGCCATTTCTGAATCATGGTAACATTGTGATCTTCCCCTTTTTCATCGGTCAGGACAGCAATTACTTCCGTAACTTTATAGGTGCCAGCCGCTTTTACCTGTTTAACGGTGTATTCCCCTTTGAAGCGGAACGGTACCATTATTTTGTGAGGTAGCCAACCCTCTTCAACTTCGCCCAGCCAATCTGCGGCAATGACTCTGTCGCCCGGCTTTGCCAAAGGTTTGAACTCCCATAATTTTTCCATATCAATAGGGGAGGTGTACTCGCCTCTTTCTAGGAAAACCCCGGTCATGGTAGCAAGGTTGTTTTGAAGTCCGTCATAGTTGCTGGAGAGAATACCGGGACCGAGAGTTGCTTCAAGCATATATCCCTCAAATTCCACAATACTGTCTTTCTTTAAACCACGAGTACTCTCATAAACCTGTACGGAAGCATTTTTTCCATTTACTTTTATGACCTCTGCCATTAATTTAGTGTCACCTACCTTAATAAAGCATATCTCATTTTGTGCAACGGGGCCGTCAATCTCTACCGTAACAAGATTGGAGATGATTCCCGTAACTTTTCCTGTGGTATTCATATAGTATGTTTAATTATTTTTAAAATTGATTCCTGTAAAAGTACCTCTTACCTCATCTACCAGACGCCTGAACATTGCCTGACCTGTTTTTTTGTCCAACTTGTTCCATCTATCAATCAATTTTCCCTTTGCAAGAAAAGCGAGAATAACATTCATGTTAAACTCTCCGTATTGATTGTATGAGTTAATATAATCCCATTTGAATTTATCCAGCATCTGTTCTTTTTCCAGAATGTTGGCAGTCCCAAATATCTGATTGAGCTTTTCAGTCTCCTCTTCTGTAAGATGTACATGCGCCCCCGGTATAACCATTTTAGACTGGTCTCCTTTTTTGATAAAGGCAACCTTCCTGTTTCTTATCTCAAGATCCAATGCAAAATAGGCTCTCAAAAAAGGATTTTTACAAGCAAGGGCCGTGCGGTAAAAGTGAGGATTCAGATTTTTATCATCTGTTCCAAACTCCAACCACTCTACAAAACGCCTATCTTTGGGCGAACTGCTATGATAAACAGCATCCTTTAGAGCATCGTATGAAAAACTTTTGTTGTCTGCATTTAGAACCAGTTCGGGCAATCCTGCTATTATGTAATGGTAATTGTCCATTATTCACCAAATAAAAGGGTTCTTGTTTTTGGTCGCAGGTATTCAGAAATAATGTTTTCAAAATCCTTATCGGTAAAACTGATCATATATCCGTCCCCTTTAGGACCAATCTGAAATCCGCTATTAATATTTTTAGAAAATTTTACATCCAGACCTGCGGTGCATAATTTGGTAATTTGGGTCCCGATAAATTTATCCAACTCAGCTTTTTTTGTTTCCGGGAGGATTATATTTAATGCTACAGGCTCGGCTGTATTGGAATTGAATGCATTTATAATGGTTGTAATGACAGATTGAATAAAGTCATTGTCACTAACACTTGTTGTTACCGGAGCAGAAACCGCCTTTGCTACAATTGCTTTTTCTATTTGTTGTTTTATAGAAGCAAATACTTGTACCGATGCCATCTTAATGTCATTTTCTGCTTTGGTTTTTAGCTCTTCGCTCTCCTTCTTTGCAGTCAGAATAATTGTTTTCGCTTTCTCCTGTGCATCCGTAAGAATTGTTGCAGCCTCGGTTTTGGCTTTTACTTTCATATCTTCGGCCTCTTGTTTTCCTTTAGATAAGCCTTCGTTGTATAATTTATCGGTGAGCTCTTGCAATTTGTTTTGCATATTTTTACCTCCTGTTTATTTTTAAAATATCTATCAAAAGTAGGATTTTTTTTTAAAAAATCAAAATCTGCGCCAATGTCTCTTCTTTTTAGAAAAAAAAGGTATATTTGTATTAATTTAAAATTAATATGAAAACCTATTCTATCTTATTACTATTTGTCTTTTCATTTTTCTGCAGTACTGCTTGCAAGAAAAAGATAAACATTATAGAGAACCGTGCTTTTTTATCAGTATTAGAAGATTCTAAAAAAAATGAGAAGCCTATTTTTTTAATAGTCGGCGGGGGAAGTAATTGCATTCCTTGTGTAAAGTTCAAAAAAGATATACGTAATAGCAAGCTTCTAAATAAGTATAAAGATCATTTTTTGTTTTATAGCTGTAACGTAAATATACCCGAAAATAAATTTCTGCATAAAGTCTTATTGCCATTTACTGTTCCAAATTATTACCTTATTCAATCAGACGGCTCTGTGTTATCTTTCTCATTTTACCCATTAGATGACGAAAGAATTGATTACGAGCTTACTTCGTTTTTAAAAGGCAATACACTGCATTATGAGAAGCACCATATTTTCCAGTTTAACACAGATAGTATTCTGCGCATGCAGAGTCTATTGATGCAAGCCAATCTTAAAATACTCTCTAAAGAATATATGAGCGCATTGGACCTTGTAAATAAATCCATTGAAATACATTCATACTTTTACAATAACTTCTTGAAATATCAAATCTTTTCCAAATTAAAAGACACACTTCACAGAGATAGTTTATCGCAGGTTGCCTATCAATATTTAAGTGCAAATGACAGACAATCTACTCTTTTTGAAGAAGACATAAAAGAGATGGAAGCCGTAATCCCTACATTAAAAAACCAAAAAAGTATAATAGAGATTTCTAGGTCTGAAATTTATTGCAAAATAAAAGCTAATAGTGAACAAACATTTCGAGTTAAATTTTCAAATACAGGAAATTACCCCATTGTAATCTTAAACGTAAATAGTACTTGCGGCTGCATTCAACTACATTGGTCTAATAAACCTGTTCTACCCAATGATACGAGCAATATCTCCATTTCTTTTCGTGCCAATAAAGATGCTTATGGAAAATTTGAACAAAAAATTAAAATTTACTCAAATGCGATCAACTCGCCTAGTACAATAAAGTTCCATGGAACAATATATTAACGTGAGTTCGACGAATTTCAATTAAAAGAGGGACAATTGGTTAGTATGTTCCGTTTCTAATTTGATTGATGGCTTTTTTGGAAAGAAGCAGTATGCAGCCAATCCTGATAGGAGGTTAACAATGAAGTTGGAGAAACTTCGATGGTGCGAATGCTCTATCTGACAAATGTTCTTAAGCTCGTCATTTATAGTTTCGATCAC
>JAVWIB010000092.1:0-11727 GCA_036639755.1 Bacteroidales bacterium | reverse complement strand
CATCTGCGAATAGAAGTAAAGGGAGCAATTATTAAAATTTTCACTTCAGGTAATACCAGATAATTTATTCTGTGTTAGCATCATAAATATCCGTCATATTGTCAGTGTGGCGGATATTTTATGTCAAAGAGCGTGTAAATATAACAAGAAAAATTAAATTTTGTTAAATTTTACTTATTTGTTTGATAACCTAAAAATATAAAAACTATATCAACTAAACAACTTTCTCCTAAAATTAATAGATAATCGGAGGTACTTCTTTAATCACCTATTTCTTCCAAAAAATTATAAAGAAAAGGAGGTGTTTTATGAAAAGGTATATTGACGTTAAAATTAATGAATACCCACAACGAACTTCACAAGGTTTAGAATGGGTGGTCATATTCAAAAGAATATATTTATAAATTAACTCTACACCTCCAACTTTTCTATTTTTACTGTAAAGTGATATATAGTTACCTATTTTAATTTTATCATAATGAATTGATATAAAAATACTTATATATTATTTTTTATTTAAAACAAGTAGGTAATTTTATTTTAAAAACATAAAATTATGAATTCAGGCAAGCACATCTTTAAAGTTATTGAATTTATTACAAGAAAAAATAATGATTATAAAAGACAACACGATTTCGCGCCCTCGTTTTAACCCAACTTCAACGCTCAGAACTTTTCTTGATAAATTTTCGGCGTTTCCTATGGTGTCAGTGATGTATTTCTTTGGCTCTCAATGATGCCTTTTCTCGTGGATTGTTCATAAACGATTTGTAATACACACGGACTAAATTTTTTATGCTTACCATTTTCGGTTATACAAGCACAAAGCAAATTCAATTTTTCATATAAAACCTTACGACAGTTCTCAATTTCTATCCCCAGTCCCTGTAAACACCTCTCTTTTTCATTAATATCAACTACATCACAACTAGCTACTGCAAGGAGATAACCCTCATCCCATCGTACCTTTTTATTGCAGACAGTTTCAAATGCCGCAAACTCCGATTCTAATCCAAGCGATTTAAATAACTGGTTATAAGCATACACATAACATACACTAGCTCACAAAAAAAGCACTCACATTTCCGCAAGTGCTTGATTATCAAAGTAGCGCGACCCAGGATTGAACTGGGGACCTCATGATTATGAATCATGCGCTCTAACCAGCTGAGCTATCGCGCCAAATTTGTTGAGATATTAGGATTCGAACCCAAACCGAGAGAGCCAGAATCTCTAGTGCTACCATTACACCATATCTCAGAGTGTTCTTTACAATCCGCCAAAATAGGCGGCTGGCATTGCGGGTGCAAATGTAGTCATATTTTTGAAAACTACAATAGCAGGCAAAAAAAATTATTCCTGTTTTTTTAATAAAACCGTTACATAAACAGCGATACCTTCCTCTCTTCCAACAAATCCGGCCCCCTCTGTAGTAGTTGCTTTTATGGAAATATTATCCGGAGAAACACATAAAATAGAAGCCAGACATTCACGCATAGGAAAAATATACGGAGCAATTTTAGGTTTTTGAAGAAGGACGGTACAATCGGCATTTACAAGAGTATAACCGTTTGAGCGTACAAGAAAATAGGTTCGCTCCAGCAGAAGTTTACTATCAATACCTTTATATTCGGCAGAAGTATCGGGAAAATGAGTCCCTATATCACCAAGAGCAAGGGCTCCCAACATTGCATCACATAAGGCGTGTATCAGAGTATCGCCATCGGAATGAGCAATACAACCTTTTGTATGCTCTATTTTTATCCCCCCAAGCCAAAACGGAAGTGCATTGGCAAGCAGGTGCACATCATATCCATTACCAATTCTTAGATTCATGTTTTTTAGTATTTGAATGCAAATTTAACATAATTATTTTATCTTTGTTCTTTATAAATATACACTTTACTATGGGCATAAATTTAGGAATGTTCCGAACTCCTCGTCATAAGGTATTTAATTACCAGCCTCTGTACTACGATGAACGCAAAGAGGCTCTTAACGAAAGGATTGAGAAAGCGCGCCGTAAAGAATCCGGCGAGTACGTACCCGGAGAAAACATCCGGGGGGCCTTCAGTAATAGATTACGGTTTGATGTGCAAAGGAGCAGACGTAAAGATTCCGTAAGACGAATGTTTACCTTTGTTGCTCTGGTAATCTTTATGCTTGCATTAGTTTACATTGCAAAATATATGGGATATCTTATATAACATCTGCAATTAGAAATGCTAAAAGTTTTACCCAATTATATCTCAAATCTTATTGCGGCCGGAGAGGTCATACAACGTCCTGCCAGTGTGGTGAAAGAGCTGATGGAAAATGCTGTTGATGCCGGAGCATCCTGTATTACCGTTATCATAAACGATTGCGGACGAACTCTTATTCAGGTTCTTGATAACGGATGCGGCATGACACCGGACGATGCTTTGCTTGCGTTTGAAAGGCATGCCACGTCTAAAATTGAGAAAGCGGAAGATTTATACTCTATCAACACATACGGATTCCGAGGAGAGGCTCTGGCATCCATAGCAGCGTGCGCCGATGTTACCCTGAAAACACGTAAAGAAGAAGCGGAGTGCGGTTTGGAGGTACATATTGCCGAGTCGAGCGTTATTTCAGCAGAGAAAACCGCCTGCCCCGTTGGATGCAACTTTGCCGTACGAAATATCTTTTATAACATTCCTGCCCGGAGAAAATTTCTAAAATCGGATAACGTAGAATACCGGCAGATTGTGAGCGAATTCACACGGGTAGCCCTTACAAGGCTGGAGATTGAGTTCCGCCTTATTCATAACTCAAAAGATATTTTCCACCTTGCCCCCGTTCAAAACATGAAACAACGGATTATGCAGGTGGGAGGAAAAGATATAGCAAAAGATCTTGTTGATTTACAAACCGATACCAGCGTGATTAGCATCCGTGGATTTATTGGGAAACCGGAATTTGCAAAAAAGAGCCAGCCCAACCAATATTTCTTTGTAAACGGCCGTTTCTTTAAGAGCCCGGCCCTGCACAAAGCGGTTTTAAAGGCCTACAGCAATCTTATTCCCGATAACACATCCCCCTCCTATTTTATTTTCCTTCATATTACTCCCGATCATCTGGATGTAAACATTCACCCGGCCAAAACAGAAATAAAATTTGAAAACGAAGGGATTATTTTTGAGATTCTCAATGCCGCAGTAAAAGAATCCGTAGGGGAGAATGCATTTGCACCCGGAATTGATTTTGACATGGAGGGTGCACCCGAAATACCGGTAATCCCAACCGGATTTACCAACAACAACCGATATATAGCTCCCCCCAAAATAAATTACGACCCGCTGTTCAACCCGTTTGAAGAGGAGAAAAAAGCAGGAGCCGGAAAATGGAATTCAGCCCGCGAATGGGGTTCGGATAACTTTGAAAAGGCATCTGCATGGGAAGGACTTACCCATGGAACAACCGAGCCGGCAAAAGGAGAATTTATGACAGCAGAAGGAGGATTTCCACAGGAAGAAAGAGATTTTAACAGAGAAGAAGATTTTTCCCGCAAGGCAGATCCCGATACAGGCTACACCAATATTTTCCAAGACGCAGGACAAGGGAGCAGGGCACTGTTGCAATTGCACGGCAGGTATATTTTAACACCGGTAAAATCGGGACTTCTGCTCATTGATATCTATAAAGCCAAAGAGAGAGTTCTGTACGAGCGATACTTACGATCCATTACAGAAACAATTCCTACTATTCAGGAGAATCTGTTCCCTCACTCTATTGATCTGGATCATGATTCGTTTTCTCTGCTAACCCAGAATCATGAACTACTTCAATCGCTTGGATTTGATATAAGGCCATTCGGCAAAGACTGTATTGTGGTGTACGGTATTCCCGCCAGTTTGTCACAAGAACAACTCTCTATGAATGAATGCATTGATTCTCTGATAGCAGACATGAAAGATGTTGGCAGGAATTTTGAGCGTGAATTTAAAGAGAACGTTGCGCTGAGTATGGTAAAATACAGCGGAATACGATCGGCAAAAAATATAAACAACACTCAGGCACAGGAGCTTGTAGATGCATTATTTGCCTGTAAAGAGCCGAATACGGCACCTACAGGGGGAAAATGTATGACAATTATTCCGCTGGAGGAACTCATTAAAAAATTATAAAAGAGAAAAAATGTACTTTGGAAACAGATCAATCTTGGCAGGGATACCTCCGGTAGTAAAGAACCTTATTATCCTAAACATCATCATGTACCTGATAACTGCGCTTACAGGTAACTTTATGTATGAGAAGTTCTCCCTTTTTTACTTCCAGTCTCCGCTTTTCAAACCATACCAACTTGTAACCCATATGTTTATGCATGGAGGATTCTTCCATATTTTCTTTAACATGTATACACTATTTATATTCGGAAGCGTTCTGGAAAAGGTCTGGGGCGGACAAAAATTCCTGTTTTACTATTTTGTAACCGGAATAGGGGCCGCACTCATGCATCTGGGAGTCATGTATCTACAGATAAACACCTTCACCGGAGCTTTAGAAGCAGGCGATTTTATGGCAAGAGCACAAATCCAGCAAATTCTTATGACCCCTACCGTTGGGGCATCGGGAGCTATATACGGATTATTATTGGCATACGGGATGCTGTTTCCCAACAATGTTATGCAGCTATTATTTCCTCCGGTTGCACTTAAAGCTAAATATTTTGTGATGATATTCGGAGGATTGGAACTTATTCTGGGTCTCTCCAATTCCGGCAGCAATATTGCCCATTTTGCCCATCTGGGGGGGATGATATTCGGATATTTCCTTATTATATACTGGAAAAAAAACAATAGAATGTATTACTAGTAATACACAATGGCCAAAAAGACACATACCAAAAACCGGAGAAAAACTCCGCTCTTGTTTGGATTAACATTCAGACTAATCCTTATTATTGCCGGTATCTCTCTGGTTATTTCCTATGCATCTGTTTACATTAACCCCTCAAAATTTGGACTGCCGCTCTTTTTCGGGCTCTATTTTGTCCCCATTATTATCGTCAACCTGCTGTTACTGATCATTGCCCTTAGCCGCAGAAGTAAAAGTGCGTGGATACCGGCTATGGCCCTTTTACCCACCCTTATGTTCACAGACTTATTTTACAAAATAGGGAGTGAAAATAAAACAGATGTAGAGGGGATTAAACTCAAGATAGAGAGCTATAACGTAGGGATGTTCTCCAGCTCCAAAACAAAAGAGAGCCGGGAGGAGTGCCGTACAAAAGTTATCCGCCATATTACGGAAAATAATCCCGATATTGCCTGTTTCCAGGAATTTTATGCAGATACAAAAACCCAGATAGACAGCCTTTTCCCCGGCTACAAATACCGATACTACCATGTATTTAAAATCCGGAACGGAAAATATTTCGGAAACCTGATTATCAGCCGTTTTCCCATTGTATCCCAAGGAAAAATAAGTTTTAGAAGGAGCACCAACCTCTCCATCTACGCCGATATAGACCATTTCGGCCGCATCATAAGAATTTACAACAATCACCTGGAATCGTACAATGTATCCTTTACCTCACTCATCCAGAAACTCAACGGAAAAGAAAAAATAGCGGGAGAGGAGATAAAGAACGATATTAAAGAGGTGCACGAAAAAATGCTGGGGACCTTTATAAAACGTTCCGATCAGGTAAACAAGATTCTGGAAAATATCTCTCTGAGTGCCCATCCGGCTATCATCTGTGGCGATTTTAACGATACCCCCATGTCTTTTACCTACCACCGGCTGGTGAACGGCAGAAAAGACTCCTTCCGGGAGGCGGGGAGCGGGTTCGGAGCTACATTCATTCCCGTATGGCCGCTGTTAAGGATCGATTACATCCTTTATCCTCAGGAATTCGGCGATATAAACCACAAAACGCATAACATAAAACTATCGGATCACTATCCTATTAGTACCGAGATAATCATATAACATTATGGCAAATATTGGAATAGATGCAAAAAGGGCTTTTAGAAATTTTTCCGGACTGGGAAATTACAGCCGTGCGCTTATACGCGGATTAAGCCGCCTTTACCCGTACAATCAATATTTCCTGTATACGCCGGACTACGACGGGGAGGGAAAATGGCTCGATTTTTCCAAAGGCGACAACCTAAAGATTGTAAAACCGCAAGGGCTCTATCAGGCAATTCCACAGGCTTTGTGGAGAAGCGCCGGCATTACTTCCAACTTAAGAGAAGACAAAATTGATCTCTTCCACGGCCTGAGCGGAGAATTACCGTTGATTAACTTCTCCATTCCCAAGGTAGTAACCATGCACGATGTTATTTTTCTAAGATATCCGCAATATTATAAATCTCTGGACAGGTATATTTACGAGAAAAAATTCAGACAAGCCTGCAAAAATGCAGATAAAATTATAGCAATCAGCAAACAGACCGCAGATGATCTGATCCGTTTTATAGAGGCCGATCCTGCTAAAATTGAGATTGTATATCAGGGTTGCGATAAGATATTCTACACCCCTCCAACCGCAGAACAAATGCGGCAGGTGAAAGAAAAATACAACCTTCCCAATAAATTTATTGTTAATGTAGGAACCATTGAGACACGAAAGAATCTTGTAAACGTAGTAAAAGCACTAAAAGAACTACCACAGGAGGTCAAACTGGTTGTGCTCGGACGTGCAACACCTTATCTCCACGAGGTAAATAATGCCGTAACCGAACTAGGACTGCAGCAGAGGGTGCAAATGATCCATAACGCAAACTTTCAGGATTTTCCTGCAATTTACAAACAGGCTGTAGCCATAACGTATGTATCGGTATTTGAAGGATTTGGTATTCCGGTACTGGAAGGATTAACCATTGGGACACCGGTTATTACCTCCAACCTATCCTCTATGCCGGAGGCGGGAGGTGATGCTGCATTATATGTAGATCCGCTTAATCCGCAAGAAATAGCATCCCATATAAACATGCTGCTTAGTTCCCCTACCATTGTAGAATCAATTATTGAAAAGGGAAAAATGCATGCGGTAAAATTTAAAGAAGAAGAGGTGGTAAGCAACGTTCACAAAATTTATGCATCTCTTTTAAAATAAATACAATTAAAATAAATCATTCATTTACAATTTAATTTAAGAATCCAAAACAATGAATTCGCAAATTGATGCAGCTATCAAAGTATTAAAAGAGGGGGGCGTTATTTTATACCCTACAGACACCATCTGGGGTCTTGGCTGCGACGCTACAAATGCAGAGGCAGTAGAGAAAATCTACAAAATCAAACAACGTTCAGACAGTAAAAGCCTTATTACACTTGCTTCAAATATCGATATGGTCTGCAAGTATATTAAGCAGATGCCCGAGATTGCAATCTCGCTCATGGAGGTAAACGACAAACCCATGACCATTATCTACCCCGGAGCCATTGGTCTTGCCAAAAACGTAATTGCAGAAGACGGAACCGTTGGTATAAGAGTTCCGCAAAGTGAATTCTGCATCAAGCTTATTTCCCGTTTTCACAAACCTATTGTATCTACATCTGCCAACCTATCCAAAGAACCCTCTCCGGAATGTTATGATGATATCTCCGATGACATTATGGATGCAGTTGACTTTATAGTAGATCCCGATTTGGAAGAAACATCTACCCACAAAGCATCTCAAATTATAAAGGTGGGACTCCGGAACGAAATTGAAATAATAAGGGAATAATTGAAAGAATAAGGGACTAATTAAAAAAAGGAGGGGGTGGGAAGGAGAACTGAATTAAGGCCTTTCCACCGGCTCAAAAAAGTCGTACGGGTAATCCGTCATACTCCCAAATCATAAGCGCAATCATCATTATACACACTCCTGATTATGAGATAAATAGGCTGCTTGAGCATCGGGGAGGCAATCCAGATGAAACTGACGGGTGAGCATAATAATATTGGAGAGGGTATTAAAGGCCATATCCGAATGCTGCTCAACCGTCATAATTGCGGGCAGGCACGATGGAACAAGTGACGAAAACGCACCCGGAATGCCCAAAACCGTTAATTTATTATGCGGAGCCTGACTTAACCTGTAAATGCCGTTCACCAGAATGCCCACATTCCTGAAAACTCTCCCCTTTCCGCTCCACGGGCTCCCAAAAGCAAACACTTTCCCTTCACAAACACGTACAACAGGGCCGTCATCATTCAGAATTTTTGATTTAGGAAGATACTTAACCCATAACTTAGTGTGGGTACTCTTTCCTGTTCCCGATTCCCCCAAAAATAAATAGGCCTGCTCTTCCAGCTCTACAACCGAGCTGTGCAAAATAAGGGCATTGTGCGGCAAAGTAGCATACGTGAATGCGATTAACAACAAATGCTCCAGCACATGAGCTCTGTAATTAGACAGGTACAGTCTAAAATGAACAGGCTCATATCCCACCCAGCTAATCTGGTCACTTTTCCCCGATACGGTATCAACTCTGTTCCAGATATATGTTCGACCAATGCAATAGAGAGTGCAGAGAGATTCAAACCACGGGTAACTCCCCAGAACCTTAGCACCGGTAAAATCGCATGGCTCTGCTGTCTGTACTATCTTAAAATCAACTTTATTGGGGCGGGAATCCATGGCAAAAGGGATAAAAGAGGGAACCTGATGCAAAAGTTCGGTATGATAATCTATCGAAATTATAAATTCTGCTATATGGTAATATTGTTTCATATGTATGTTGGTTCTATTTTCTACGAAGCTGCTTCTAATAAAAAAGTTTGGGTAACTAAACTTGTGAAAGAAGTCACCCAAACCATAATTAAAATTTACTCTTTGAGATTACTCAAGATTCTATCACTCTGTTAATAAGTGATACGTGCAATTGCTTTGAAAGTTGTTGTACGTTTCTCCGCAGGTTTTACCGAATTATCAGTCCAGTCAAACGATTTAAGATCAAATCCAACACCTTGCTGATCTTTATTTACATAAAGTTTAACAGTGGCAGGAGCATCTTTAAATGCAGCCAAACCATTTACGGTAAAGATAGAGGCACACTCTATTTCATCAAGAGCGTTGGTTCCGGCAAACGGAGCATCAGTTACAGCAACCGGTGTTGTAGCATTAACCCCTTTTACACAATTTACAGTAACTACCTTTGGTAATTTAACTTTTACTAATGCAGTACAACCCTTGAAAGTACGCTCGTTCAGTATTAATAATTCAGGGAATGTTAAACCTGCAGCAGCTGAATTATTTTTTACTAATTTTGTACAATCGCTAAATGCATCTGTCTCAATTATACTTGCTTTGGCAGCATTCATATACGTAAGACCTACACATCCGCTAAATGCACCTTTCATAATAGTTGTAACATTCTCAACACCGGTGATTGTGGTAAGTGCATCACAATCCTTAAAGAGACCCTCGCTAAGAATTACCATAGCACTCGGTAATTTAACAGATACCAATGCTTCACAACCTTGAAAAATATAGTTACCAACTTTAGCACCCAGACTTGAAGTTATGAATCCCGGATTTGCATCCTCAAAATTAACTTCTTTTAGTTTTTTACAATCTTTAAATGCACCCTCACCAAGCTCAACGCCCTTTGCAATAACAGCACTCTCCAATACAACAAAATTTTCAAAGCTTAATTTCTCCTGTATATAGCTAAGACCTATATAATCTGAACCGCTTACGTCAGCTTTTTTCAAACTAGCCTCTTTCAATACATTATCACGAACGATTTTGCTCTCTAGCGGAGAGAAATTAAATGATGGCATATAAACTTGCTCCAAAGCATTAGAAGTACTATTTAATGCTGTTGATTTAACTTCACTAACCAACGGTAAGTTCAAATATCTTAAAGTAGTTATTGTAGAAAAAGCACCGGCAGGAAGAGAGGTCTCTTTTAATAAGGTTACATCTGTTAGTGCAGTAAATTTATTAACAGTAGCATAATCTGCATCTGTAAGATCTACTTTAGAAATTAGACCAATAATATCAGATAATAGATATTCAACACCACCAAATATAACAACTTTTTTACCGGCATTAGCATCGGTACCATCTACTACAATACTCGCTAAAGTACCTGCAGGGAATGGTGTATTAAGTTGAAGAACAAAATCAGTTGTTGCTACTTTATCCTTAAATACAATATAAGGTAAGTTCTCTATTTCCATTTTAGGAGCAGCTCTCCACACACCGGTAGTCTTGGATGCGTCTGCAGGGTCTACTGTTACAGCCCAGTCTTCATTGGTTGCTGCTTTATCCAACAGAACAATATTCTCAAAAGCATACGTAATCTCCAATGCATCTTTGGCAGCCGGAGTAGCATCTCTGAATACCTTACGATCTATATTATTAATTGCCATAAATGCATAATAATCATTAGACCATGCAAGACCGGTAGGAGTACCATCTCCCATTTTTACAGTAATATCTGATTTAAGATTAGCTGCAGTAGCATCTACAGTAATAGCTTTCGGGCTTAATGTAGTACCAATCATATTAAAGGTAGCATTACCATAATCCAATTTGGATGCGGCAACAACAGGAATAGTACTACCTTTTGACTCCATCTTCACGCTCTTAAGTTTACCATAACGCTCAAACTCTTTTCCATATTTAGCAATGTATGCTGCATTGGTCTCATCCTCAGTAGATGTTATTTTAAAATACACAAATGGGTGAGCATGGTTAAATGAAAGGCTAAGTCTGTCTTTAGAAATAGAGTTATCTGCTAGAATATCGCCGGCAGCAACTTTTTTAGAAGTCTCAGAATACATAAAACCTTTCTCTGAAATACCATTACCTGCAGCATTAAGCTGTATCTGATCGCTTAATGTAGGCATTACAACTTTACCGTCTGCCACACTACTAGTAGCATCGCGAGTGAAAGTGGCATCCCATGTAGAACCGCTTTTTACCGGGCTCCAGAATGCACGGAATTTAACATCACCTTCAGCTGCATATTTTAAAACATCATCATCACAGCTGGCTACAAAATAACCGATTTTTCCGGATGCAGAAGCCTTAAATTGATTCACGTGAGAGCTAGTATTGGTAGTTTTATCTGCTCTTGAATACCAAGCAGCTTCTGCTGCCACTCCAAGAGGGGCTGTAGTAATAGAATGTGACATAACAATGGAGTTACTGTTAAAAATAATTCCTATCCTGTCATAATCCGCATACCATTTCGATCCAAACTGACCGCCTGTAGCGGGGTCAAACTCATCGAATTCTGCTTTTGTTCCGGGAGTCTCCGCAATCTGGAAGACAATCCCTTTCCCGTTAACCGCTTCCGGAGATTTATCAACGTTAGCAAGTTCCTGTTTATCGCAAGAGGTCATAAGCACGAGTGCACTTAGTCCTAATACTCCTAATAATTTTTTTTTCATGTCTTTTTTTTTAATGTTAAACTAGTAATTCATACTTAAATTAAAAAGAGCCACCACCGCCCGGGTTGGTGTCTGATGATTGAGCTATTCCGGCCTCTACGGCTACTTCAATAACCTCAATTTCTGGAGATTCATAAATTTTGTTTTCCATTTTGTTGTGTGTTAATAATTGTTAATAATTGTGAATAATTGCTTATAATGTCCTATTATATATAGTATCTATTAAAAGTAGATGTTACGCTACAAATTCATGTTTTAAATAAATAATTAATTAATTGTCAAATATTTAACATCATTCCTACTAATTTAAAGGATCGTTTAATTTGTACACGGGAGCAAAGTTAAAAAGTTTTTTTTCTCCT
>JAVWIB010000091.1:0-12044 GCA_036639755.1 Bacteroidales bacterium | reverse complement strand
GTAGAGGTTGCTTAAAATAATTTTTTACGGCATCTTCTTACAATTGTTTCAACAACTCTTCTATTGTCCCTACGCAGACTTCCTCTTTTGTGTTCTGCTTGATCCTGAATCTTAGTTGAGGGGCATCCTCTATTGTAATCTGCGTATCAGAGACTTCATTTCGCCCTGCCAGAATGCCGTTGCGCAGGAGGGCTTTTCTCACCATTGCGTGAATGGAGCCGTGTTTGCCCTGCAGATTAATACGGCGGTTGTATTCGTTAGCCACTCTGAACAGACCGGTTTCATGATCAAAGAGAATCCCTTTTCCGGCAAAAAATCCGCTCAGACGCCCGGTAATGGCAAGATCTTCGGGAGTTCCTATTGCAAAACCGTTGGTTTGATCCATTAACCATATTTTATCGGCAATTTGCAGGGCCAGTTCCAGATCATGTGTGGAGAGAAAAATGGTCTTCCCTGTTTTTCTGGTAAGCGAATGCAACAGTTGCATGATCTCAACTTTGCTGGGGAAATCTAAAAAAGCGGTTGGTTCATCCAGAAAAATAATGGGGGTCTGTTGTACCAGGGCTTTGGTAATCATGACTTTTTGTTTTTCTCCGTCACTTAACGTATGCATCATTCTATCTGCCAGATTATGAATGCCTATCAGGGAAATGGCTTCGTTTACAATGGCAGAGTCTTCTTTGCTTAGAGTGCCCCAGAAACCGGTGTACGGGCTGCGTCCCAGCCCTACAAGCTCGGTGACGGACATATTTCTGATGTCACATTTATCGGTGAGTACAATGCTTAGAACTTTGGAGAGCTCTTTTGCAGAATAACTCTCCATGCTCTGTCCCAGAATCTCTATTTCTCCCCCAAGTTTGGGCTGAAAGGCGGAGAGGGTTCTGAGCAAGGTGGATTTTCCTACGCCATTTGCCCCCAACAGACAGGTGAGTTCTCCACTATAAATATTGGCAAAAATTCCCTCTGCAACTACTTTGTCTTTGCTTGAGTGGGGCTGTCCGGCTGTTTTCTCATGCTGGTTTTTTCTCCCCTGATTGCGATTGTATCCAATGGAAAGATTCTTTATTTTTACGGTTAATTTGTCCATATTCATTCTACAATTATTCATTCACACTGTTTTTTCGTTTTCTGAACAGAACGCTTACAACAATGGGGGCACCAATGAGTGCTGTAACGGAATTAACCGGAAGAACCCCCTCAAATCCCGGCATACGGGCAATAAGATTGCATACCAACGCCAGTGAAGCGCCCACAAAAACCGTCGCCGGCATAAGTATCCTGTGGTCTGAGGTCTGAAAAATTGCTCTGCAAAGATGAGGCACTGCCAGTCCCAAAAAAACGATGGGGCCGCAATATGCCGTTACAATGGCTACCAACACCCCCGCACAGCTAATTACAAGGAGCCTTGCCCGCTTCATGTTAAGTCCCAAATTCATAGCATATCCGTCTCCAAGCAGCAGCAGATTAAGGGTCTTTATCAGCAACATGGAGAGAGGAATCAGAACAGCCATAATTGCCACAAACAGCACCATCTGGTTCCCCGATACCCTTGAAAAGCTCCCCAGTCCCCAGATTACATATGCCTTAATATCCTCTTCTACACTAAAAAATTTTAAGACCCCTATTACCGCATTGGCAATGTATCCGATCATCACCCCTATAATCAGCAACGTTACATTCCCTTTTACTTTCCGGGAGACATAAATAATAACGCTCATCACCCCCAAAGAGCCTGCAATGGCCGCAATGGAGATGGCAATCTCTCCAAAATACCCCATTTTGCTTACTACCTGTCCCAATACTCCCGATAATAAAATGATAAATGCCACCCCCATACTTGCCCCGGATGTAATTCCGAGCACAGACGGGCCGGCCAGCGGATTTCTGAAAACCGTTTGCATCAACAACCCGGCAACCGATAATCCTGCCCCGGCAACCAAAGCCGTAAGAGCCTGCGGCACTCTTGATTTTAAGATAATATTCTGCCATATCTGCGGCTCATCTCCCATGCCGAGTAAAATATGCAGAACCGATCTGGCCGGAATTGCAACCGAACCCAACAGCAGGTTCATAAATACGAATACCAGAATGGAGAACAAAGTGGCACCAATTAGAAGCGATGTGGAATGTTTCATGATTTCCAATATTTCATTATTTCATTATTTTATCAGAAGTTCATAGAATGTCCCTTTGTATTGAGATTCAATCAAATCCGGATGGAATACCTTAATAAAATCTTTTAATACCAACTGGGGTTGGGTAGGGGAGTTTTCGTAAAATCCTTTATCTCTTAAATTGCAATAAATCACCCCTTTATCCTTAAATGCCTTAAAATCTGCATACCGGTTATCTTCCCCTTTTAATACGTCATAGGAAAAAACTCCGGCATAACCGTTTAGAATTCTCCAGTAATCGGCGTGGGCTGCCTGACTGTAAATAGTCTCAAAATCCAGAGTGACACCTCCCGATTCCGTATTGTCTTTTAAAAAATAATCGGCTCCTGCATCTCTGAATATCTGAGCCAGAAAGCTCTGTCCTCCAACGGTGTACCATCCACCTCCGCGCATCTCTCCGCTAAATACAACCGGTCTGTGCTTTACGTTTGCCGTAAGTGCCTTTAATTTGTTATACTGTTTTTCAATATTGCTGAAAATGGTATTTGCTTTCTCTTCTGCGTTAATAAACAGGGCAATGAACTTAATCCACTCGGCTTGTCCCAGCGGGGTAAGTTCTTTGTATCCCAAATGAGGAACCAGCGGAATCTGTACATCCCTTAAGTTTTCATAACCTCCTCGCTTAAAGGGGGATATGAAAATAATATCGGGATTCATATTCATAATAATCTCATTATCAAAGTTTCCTTCAATTCCAATTTTGCGGGCAAAGCCGGAATCCAACCGTTGCTGCATCTTGTGATTGTGCAAGAAGCGGGTGCTGGTAACCCCCGTAATTTTATCCAGTTCATCCAACGTAATAAATCCGGCCAATTGCAGGGTAGTCATGCAGATAATGCTTTTTACGGGAGTTTCAATAATCTGATAATCAGTAGGTACTACTACTTTTTCTTTCATCCCTTTTGCTACAAGAGCAAAATGGTAACTGCGTGTAGATTTATTGGCAGGATCGGGGTCTTGAATGGTAACCAGTTTGGCATTGGGAATATACTCTACGGTAAACCCTTTGGCATATTGCGGCTGAATTGTTGCGGCAGAGGCGTTGTTCTCCGTATTTTGGATGCTTTCTGTGTTGTTGTCAGAAGCATTTTTCCCCGTATTTACGCATGCGGAGAGCAAAATGGATAAAAATCCAATGATTAAAAATCTGAATGTAGTGTTCATGTTAAATCGTATTTATACTTTTCACCCGAAAGCAATTATATCCGGCAGGTCTTCTGACTTGTTCCAGGTGATACGCCTTCCCAACGGAATGTTAGTGGCAAAGAGTGTATTCCAATGATGAAACTTACAGCTACGGGGATAGTTCCGGACTTACACCGGATTCCCTTTTAATTTGCGTCTGACTAATGTCTGCAAAACCAAATATGTTTGTGGCGCAAATATAGATAATATTATTGGAACCGTTTGCAGCGGGATAGAATTCCTTCTAATTCTTTATTTGATTTTGAATGTAAAAATATTTTAGTCACTTTTGCTTCTCTAAAAAATAGATGTATGCATCCTGTTCAATTTATCTCGCTGGGGCCGGGAGAGGCCGATTTAATAACCTTAAAAGGGTTGAAGGCGTTGCAAAATGCCGATTGTATCTATTGTCCGTGTACCCTGGCTGCCGGTGGTGCAAAAGAGGAGAAAAAAAACGCTGCGCCGACAAGCCGGAGTGGGACTATTTTAACTACACTGGGAATTCCTACCTCTAAAATAGCGTTCTTTCAGGTCCCGATGAATAAAAACAGGGAGGCTGCCCGACTCTCTTATGAAGCCGTATTTATACAAGCGAAACAGATGTGTTCCAACGGTAAAAAGGTAGCCATTGTAGCAGAGGGAGATGCGGGATTTTACTCATCCATCCATTATATACAGGACCGATTTGCTCAACAGGGGGTTGTTGCAGAGAGGATTCCCGGTGTCCCTGCCTTTATTGCCGCAGGAGCTTTTGCCGGATTGCATATTGTAAAACAAGAAGAACCGCTCCTTGTATTCCCCGGCATTGTAACATCGGGAGAGATAAAAGAAGCGGTTGATAGTGGAAAAACAGTGGCTATTATGAAGCTATCGCAATGCGAAGCTGCTGTAAAAGAGTGTGTTTCCTGCAATATGTTGTTTCATTATTTTGAGAATGTAGGTATGCCTGATCAGTTATATGTATCTGATAAACAGGTAATATCACAATTGAAATTTCCTTATTTCTCGGTTATGATTATAAAACCTGCAATTTAATTAATATGCTTGTGCATCGATTTTAACTGTATCCCAAATGCAATTAGGGAGATGCCACCTACAATCATAGAGATTCCAATCCAGATGATTACCGCCTCAATTCCAAAAACAATCGGGTAAACAAGAATTAAAAATGCGCAAATAATTAATAAGATTGCGGTAATGATTGTCCATCCCCAGCCCGATCCTTTTATATCGCTCATATCGCTTCCTATACCAATCATGGTAAATCCTTTAAAGAGAAGCCAGAATCCTAGAAAATAAGGGAGCGATGCGGCTGCTACCACCGGCCACATTATTAAAATAAGACCCAGAATCACCTCTATAATTCCCGAAGCCAGCAGCCAGCCTCTCCCTTTTAAACTTTTGGAGGTTGACATAATGATATAAACAACCCCGGATACCAATATAATTACTCCAAATAGTAACGACATTGTTATATAACTGATGCCGGGATAGATAAACATCAGAAATCCAAGAGCCAGAATAATGAGTCCCAATACCAATGACATCCACCAGTATTTTACGCAGCAGGTGTATTTATCTGCCAAATAATTTACAATATTTTCCATTTTTTTTGATTTTTTTTGATTTATAACTATTTTTTTGTTGATTTTAAAATCTGTCGTGTGTTTTTTTGTGAATTATTAAATCTGTAATGTGCTTTTTTGTGAATTGTTAATTTCATAATGAATTGTATATTTCATAATCGTAAATATTTTTTACAACTGCTTCATTTTTTGTTAATTCCGTTCACTTTTGTTGCATAAGCCCTATACTTTTGCAAAAAAAAACGATGAAAGTACGGAAACTATTTTTTTTATGTCTGGTGTCAATTTTACCACTTACAGGGGGGAGTCAGGATTTTTCGCTCTCTACCAATGTTCTGGGATATCTGAATTTTGGAACAATTAACGGGGAGTTTGGTTTAAGTGTTACTCCAAAATGGTCTATTTATCTACAGGGGAAATATAATCCGTTTACATTTACCTCTAAAGACAAGGTTCAGGAAAACGGTTATTTATCTCAGAAGCAGAACCGGCAACTGGCTGCTGCTATTGGTGCCAAATATTGGTTCTGGCACACGAATGCCGGATGGTTTGTCTCATCACAACTAAATTATATACAATATAATACGGGAGGCATTTTTAAAAGTGATACCTATGAGGGAGATGCTTATGGAGTTACACTGGGAGCCGGTTACGCCCTTATGCTTACCAAGCACCTTAATCTTGATCTGGGACTTGGGATTATGGCGGGATATACCTCTTATACAAAATACCTGTGTCCCAAATGCGGAAAGATTGTGGGGCGAGATAAACGGGTTTATGTTGCTCCCGGTAATTTATTACTGCAATTATCTTATTTATTTTAATGAAGAGAAGGTAAAAGATGAGAGATCAATTTTATAAGAAATCTACTGCCGGTGCACAAGGCGTGGTGGGGATGATGGCAGTTCTACTGTTTTGCACTTGTGCACAACAGAAACAGATTAAAGAATTAACTACAAGGGCTGTACGGGCCGATGTTGCAATAGCTTCTGCGCAGAGTGATTCTCAGATTGTGGGGAAGGAGGTGAAAGAGATTACGGTAAGGGATATGCGTGGGAATAGCGTGATTATGAATGCGGTGAAGGATGAACAAAGCGGGGAGATGATTGCAACGGATGTGCTGGATGAAATTGTGGTGGAGGCTACTTTCCGGAATATTGCGGAGAGGCATGGTAAGGTAGATATTGCGTTTGAGATAAAAGTGCCTCCCGGAATGCAGAATCCGGTGTGGCAGGTGCGTTTCCGCCCTTGTTTTTTTGTATTGCAAGATACTCTTTATTCGGATCAGGTGCATATAACTGGGGAAAAATATCGGGAAGCGCAACTAAAAGGGTATGAATTATACCGGAAGTTTCTCAGCACCATTATTCCCGATAGTTGTGATTTTGTGCATTCCTATTGTTATCAGAACCTGTTGCGGATTTTTATTGATAGAAATTGTACGATTCTGGCACAATTGCGCAATGATAGTACGGAGGTTGATACGGCAGTTGCAGAGAATCTTATTGGGGTAACGGAGCGGCAGGCAATAGAGCATTATACAAAAAGCTGGCTGGTGAATAGGAATAACAGGCGTAAGCTGAGAAAGGATAAAATGTATCATAAATATATTAAAGAACCTTTGATAACCAAGGGGGTAAGGCTTGATTCCGTGATAACATCGGCTGACGGAACCATCCGGTACCATTATGTGCAGACGGTGCAGACCATAAAAGGGTTACGGAAGATTGATATGGTGGTAGACGGCGAGATTTATGCTGCAGGTAAAAAACTTTATACAATGCCCCAGACAGATCCTCTTACGTTTTATATCAGTTCCATGTCTGCTTTTACAGATAGTTCCTCCCGGTATATTACCAATATTGTGGAGCGGAATTTAAATGTGAATACAGCTGCGTATCTAGATTTTACCGTTGGAACCCATATTTTGTGTGATACATTCTCAAATAATGCTACGGAGATTATGCGGATAAAAGGGAATATTGCAGATATTCTTTCCAATGAGGAGTATGTTGCAGACTCCTTGATTATTATCGCCTCTTGTTCACCTGAAGGGAGGTCTGCAGATAATCTGGTATTGGCCCGCAAAAGAGCCGCTTCAATTAAAAAATATTTTGAACGCTATATTACAGGATATACAGACAGCCTCCGTAATCAGGTGTGGGAGATGGAGCCGTTGGCAGCCGATGATCCTAGAAAAATAGATATTCGCACAAGATGGGTTGCAGAAGAGTGGGGGAGATTGGAAAGCCTGATTCAAACCGATACATGTATTGGTGATCTGCCTTATATGCAGCACTGTTTTGCAATAGAAGATTTGGATAAAAGGGAGAAGGCCATGCAAGCGGGTAAGGATTATAAATATATCAGGAGTGTTCTGTACCCCTACCTGCGTACTGTTAAGTTCGATTTCTTTCTACATAGAAAAGGGGTGCTTAAGGATACGGTTCATACCACAACTCTTGATACGGCATATATGGCGGGGATGCAGGCTCTGCGGGACAGAAATTATAAAACGGCCATTGAGAAATTACGCCCTTATAACGATTATAATACGGCAATCGCCTATGTCTGTCTGGATTATAATCAATCTGCGTTATCTATTCTGGAACTGCTTCCCAAAAGCGCAAAACGGGATTATATGCTTGCGGTGGTTTATTCCAGACTTGGCACAGAGGACAAGGCAGTACAGATGTATCTGCATGCCTGCAACCAGGATCCGGCTATGCGTTTTAGAGGAAATTTGGATCCCGAAATATCTCAGTTAATTAAAAAATACAATGTAAATACAGATTATTAACAATTTAAAACATAACAACCATGAAAGCAACAGTTTTAACCGTTTTAGTTATACTAAGCGGTCTCTTCCTTTTCTCTTGTACTACACAGAACCTTTTGGAACAACCTGTTATTCAAACCGAACAGGAAAGTACGTTAACCATTTCATTGCAAAATGGCTTATCAAGCAAAGCCTCCGGCCAAGGTAATCAGGCGGACGATAACTATATCAACACCTTGGAATTTTTTATTTTTCATGCAGAAGGAGATAGGGCCGGAGTATTGGACACCTACAAGAAATTCACCACGGCAGACGGCATTACCAACTTACAGATTAAAGCAACCACCGGAAAGAAAACAATTTATGTCATTGCCAATTCTCACCGCAGCGATAATTTTGCAGGGGTAATAACCCTGTCGGAGTTCCAAAAACTGCAGGCCAGCCTTACCGATGATAATACGAAAAATTTTATCATGACCGGCAGCGTGGAGGCTACTTTACAGGTGACCACCTCAATAACGCTTGCCATATCCCGTCTGGCCGCAAAAATTGAGTTGCAAAGTATTAAAACGGCTTTTGCCGGGACACCGTATCAGGGGATGTCACTTAGCAATGTAAAGTTCTTTTTGATTAACGTACATAGCAGCAAACGTCTGCATGACGGCCTTGCAGCCACAGCAGCAATACTTAATCCCAAAGCCTTAGTTGCTACAGATGTAAATGCTTGTACGATGCCGGGGATGCTTTCTGAAGATATTGCCGCCCCCATAGGTGACGCCGGCTACACAACCCCACACTATTTCTATGCGTATGAAAATACCTTGGATACAGAGACGCCAGATGAACGCTACACCCGCCTTGTTATACAGGCAACTCTGAACGGACATACCTATTATTATCCGGTTAATGTAAATCAGGTAAATTATGGATATGACCCTGCAAATAAACATAAGGGAATAAAAAGAAACACGGAGTATAAGATAAATGTAACCATTATGCGTCCCGGCTCTACCGATCCCGACAAACCGGTGGAACACGGAGTAATGACCGTAACATTAAATATACTGGATTGGTCTGCTACAACCCCTGCTCATCCTGATTTTTAACCATGTATAAACAACTAAAAATAATACTCATTCTATTTTCTGTCACGTTTGTATCGTGCACAAAGTTTGTGTGGGAGGACAGGAGCGAATGCCCCTGTATCCTCACACTAGACTTAAGCAACGTTGATAAAAACGTATCGGAATTGCATCTGTGGATGTTTGGAGAGGATAATAGCATTCTCTCCAGAGATACGATTGCACCCGACAGATTTGGCGGAACTTACGATGTGCTTATCAAACGGGAGATGGTGAAGTATTATGTATGGGGAAATATAAAGGGGGCAACAAAGCTGCAAGATAACCTTACACTCAATAGTACATTAACCAAAGTGGAAAATTCTTCCGCCGATTCCCTTTACCACTATTCCAAGCAGCTTAACACCAACTTTGAATCACAAACAGACACCGTATTGTTAAACAAAGAGTTCATCTCAGTAAATGTTACCCTAAAAAGTACGGTATCAAAATTTGATAAAATAAGTTTAGAAATGTACGGAAACTCTGCCGGATTTTATATAGATAAAAGGTTCATAGGGGGTATTGGAAAAATTACCTGTGTCCCTGACGGCAATAATAAAGAGAACAATACTGTTTTCAAGTACCGTCTCACCAGACAGGAATCTCTGCAGGATATAAGCATCGTAATTATAGTAACCACCCGACAGGGTATTCCCATTGTCCTTACCGATTTTCCATTAGGTAACTATTTGCAGGAGAATGGTTACAACATGCAGGCAAAGAACCTCTCCGATATAAAAATAGATATGGACTTATCGGCTAACATCATTACCATTAAGGTTGATAACTGGCAGGTAACCGTGCCCGGTAATATAGAAATTTAAAAGAAGAGTTATGAGAAAACGAATATACATTTTACTATTATCTCTCTGCTGCAGTTTCCTTTTTACCGCTTGCAGCAGTGATGAAAAAATCTCTCCGGAGGTTCTGCGTTACGGAGAACCGGATACCATCTCGCTAGGATTTAACTACCGGAGCGTCGTTAGCGACCTTGCAGATACAAAGGCCCCCGTCGTGGTAAACGAGACGGCCGTAAATAATGTGAACCTTTATGTGTTTAACCAACTGGGGGATGTAATCACACATGAGTATCTTTTAAACAGCAGCACCCTTCAAGATATCGTTATCTATCGGAACATGAAATACAGGGTTTATGCCGTAGTGAATGTCGGGGTAAATATGCCGGCAAAAACCATGGCAGAGCTGGAGGGGTTTGTAAAAACAATCTCGGATATTACTCAGGTGGCCGATGCCTCTGCCGGTGTGCTGATGAGCGGTAAGACCGATCTGCAACTGCTTACCAACGGCCAGAGCATTCAGGTAGACCTGACCCGGTGCGTAAGTAAGTTTATTCTTAAGTGCGATTACACGCAGCTGAATCCCGACGTAAAGATTACCGTTACCCGTGTGCAGCTAAAGAACGCCCCCGCCCGGCTCCTCCTTTTTGGAGAGAGCAAAGCTGCCTCCGGTGAGGTGATTGACGGAGAAGAGCGTACCGGGGCAGATCTCGTTCCGCTATCGGGAGCCGGAGCCACATTCTATCTCTTTGAGAACATGCAGGGGCAAGTAGCCCCGTCGGCCCTTAGTTATAAGCAGAAAGAGGGGGGGATGTCTGCTCAGGCCAAGGCCAACAGCTCCTACATAGAAATGGTCTATGATTACCTCTCCGCCTCCAAAAGCGGAACCATCATCTACCGGTTCTATATGGGCAACACCTATTCCGATTGCAATATCAAACGGAACACCCAGTACACCTGTACGGTCTTGTTTAAGGGGGACGGCTCTGCCGGTGAAAACAGCTGGAGTGTGGATAACTCCGCTTTGGTTGATCTTGTAACCGGGATCACTCTTACGCCCACCTCCCATAAATTTACGCTACTGGGCGACCGCCTCCCCATTGTGGCAACCGTCTTCCCTGCTACAGCCAACAACAAGGCCCTTGCATGGAGTAGTTCCAACACGGCTGTTGCCACGGTGGATGATCTTGGGAATGTCACCTCTGTAGGAGACGGAACTTGTACCATCACCGCTACCAGTACAGACGGAACCAACATCTCTGCCACCTGTGCCATTGAGGTAAACAGTAAAATTTATGTTACCGGTGTAACGGTTACCCCTCAAACGCTTACCATGTTTACCGGAACCACGGAACAACTTACAGCTACCCTGCTCCCCTCCGATGCATGGGTAAATACCGTTTCATGGAGCAGCTCCAATACGGCCGTTGCTACCGTAGATGCCTCCGGCAAGGTGACTGCCGTAACTGCCGGCACTGCCGATATAACCGTTATGAGCACCGACGATAACAGCAAAAAAGCACTCTGCAAGGTAACTGTACAGAGTAAAGAATTTACCATCAGTCCCCTCTCCGAAACCTTGTATGTGGGGGAAAGCTTTGCTATCAGCTACTCGGTAAAACCGCCGGCCCTCCCTACGTTTGTCTCCGGCAATACCGGTGTTGCTACCGTAGATGCCAACGGAACCGTTACCGCCGTAGCTGCCGGCACCACTAATATTACCGTCTCCGTGCATGGCCTCTCTGCTACGTGTGCCGTTACGGTTGTAAAGCCGGAGATAGCTTTTCCGTATACCAATAAGATTATGTATGACGGTGAGATAATCACCATCCCATATTCCAAGCTGGTTCCGAATACGGCCGTGCCAACGGTCACCTGTTCCAATATCTCTGTTGCAGAGATTATGGAGGCTACTACCACCGGAATAAAAATTAAAGCCAAGACAGTAGGAAGTGCAACCATCACAGCCACTGTTGCCGGAGTGAGCGCAACGGTTACGTTAGATGTACAGTTACTGCGGATACAATTTAATGAGACGGCTCCGCTGAATGTATATGTTAATTTTAACAAGATGATTGATTATACGATTTACCCCGAACATGCAAGGAGGCTGGCCGTAAAGTTTGATTATGGGGTTGCTACAGATAAAAAGTTTTTTACCTTTCCCGATACCGGAACACCCAACAAAATAGCGCCGGCAGTGCCGTAAACCGAAGTCAGGATAAACGGCAAAATTCCAAATTTGGGTTCTGCCGCAGTGCTTTTCCACTCGGTGCCAAACAGAAAGTCCACTAACCCGATCTCTTTGATGGCGGGCAAACCCGAAACCACCATGTAAATTGTGATGAGCGCCACCATCGCGATAGCCGTCATGCCACACACGAAAAAAACGCCGTTCA
>JAVWIB010000090.1:0-12088 GCA_036639755.1 Bacteroidales bacterium | reverse complement strand
GTCTGGATCATAGCTCGGTTAATTTTAAGATAGACATTTTCTCTATTAATATAGGGGTCTCTTTCTATATCCCTTATCTGAATCCATTAAAGAAAAAATCCACTAAAAAGAATATATAATTAGAATGACTAAATTGCTGAACATTGTTTTTTGTTTGATTGTATTGCTTTTTACAGGTTGTATTGAGAATGATATTCCCTATCCTACGGTTGTTGCCGAGATTACCGCTTTTGAGGTAAAAGGGCAAAAGGCGGTTGTAATTGATAAGGCTACCCGTACAATTGATGTGGATTTATCCGATAATGTAGATATGGCAAATGTGGAATTGGTAAAGATGGAAGTGAGCAATAATGCTACCGTACTTCCGGAGATATCTTCTACGATGAATCTGACAGAGCCTTTTGTCTATACATTAACTACTTATCAGGATTATCTCTGGACCATAAAGGCAACACAGACGATAGAGCGATATTTTGAGGTGAAAAATCAAACGGCTCCAACTATTATAGATGAATCGAAGTGTGAGATGCTTGTAACGGTAGATCCAAGTGTGGATAAATCAAATATGCAGGTACTAAGAGCCCGATTTGGTCCCGATGATGTTCCGGTTTCTCCGAATCCGCTTACCTATAAAGATTTTTCGGTACCTGCCTCTTTTGTTGTTCGCTATAGTAAGAACAAAGTTGAAGTATGGACGGTGACGGTGGCTAAAAAAAGTGCCGGTGTTACTACGAATGATGCCGATGCATATGCTAAATACGCTATTTTATCGGGACAATGCCCCAGCGGAAGCAGCAATCCTACTTTTGAGTATAAAAAGACCTCTGATGCGGAGTGGACGAGTGTTCCGGTAGGGGATGTTACGGTATCGGGAACCTCCTTTACGGCAAAAATATCTTCTCTGGAACCAAAGACAACCTATGTGTGCAAGGCGGTTGCGGGAACAATGAGCGGGGTGGAGAAGTTGTTTACCACAGAGGAGGTAAAGCAGGTTGTAAACTCAAATTTTGAGGATTGGTTTCAGGAGGGGAAGAGTTGGTTCCCCGACAAAGATTTTACACCTGAAAATTATTGGTGGGATACCGGAAACAGAGGTGCGAATACGCTAAGTGAGAAGAACCCTACAATCTCGGAATCTACAGTAGTGGTAAAAGGGAAAGCTGCAAAAATGTCTTCTACCGCAGTGATAGGGGTGTTTGCTGCGGGAAGTATTTATACGGGACAGTATGTAAAGACAGACGGTATTGGGGCGCAACTTGCTTTTGGCCGTCCCTTTGACAGCAGGCCTAAGGGGCTAAGAGGATATTATCATTATACTCCGGGGAGAATAGATAAGACAAAAGATCCGTATACATCTTTATCCGGAAGGGCAGATACATGTCATATTTATGCTCTTTTAACAGATTGGAGTGCTCCTCATGATATTAATACAAATAATAAGAGTACCTTAGTAGACTTAAATAATGATCCGGGAATTATTGCTATTTGTCAGCTCAGAGATGGCGTGGGAACCAACGGTGCTTACAAAGAATTTAATCTTGATTTTAGTTATAAGAGTCATGTCCGCAAACCAAAATATATTTTAATTGTTTCAACTGCGAGTAAATATGGAGATTATTTTACCGGCAGTACAAAATCTGTTCTTTATGTAGATGAATTTGAATTAGTGTATTAATTATTTAAATTATGAAAACAAGTAAGTTAATCGTATGGCTAGTAGCCCTTATCTTAGGGGGCTTTGCGGCCGGTTCTTGTTCCAAATCCGAGACGACTCCTCCGGGGAGCGGAATTGCCGAAAACATTAGGGCGGCAAATGAGTTTATTGCAGCCAACATGCATGAAGGCTATTTGTGGAGCAATAAGATTGCTGCCGGAATTGATCCGCAGAAAGAGCGGATCCGTTTGCTATGCTGGATAAAATGATTTATAAAGATCTTGATAGATGGACTTATGTCACCGATGATGCAGAGGCTACTATGAAAGATTTTGCCGGCGTTACAACTACATTCGGCTACTCGCTTGCTCTTGGAAAGTTTTCAAACACGGGGGAATTATTTGCAATAATCAAATACGTAGATTTGGATACTCCTACGCAGCAATGTCCTGCCGGAAAGGCCGGGTTAAAACGGGGCGATATTATTCTTTCGTTTGCAAATGGCCCTATAACCGAGAAAAATTATACCGATTTATTTTATGCCAAAGCAATTTCCATTCAGCTTGGTAAAGATGAGAATAAGGTGATATCTCCTGTTGGCAATCCTATTTCATTAACGGCAGTTGAAATGTACGAAGATCCTGTAAATGCCTATACGGTGCTGGAGTCCAATCATGTTAAGATAGGTTATCTGGCATATACCGGGTTTTTGGCTGAGTCTCACAAAAAACTAGATAAAGTATTTACCGGATTTAAAGATGCCGGTGTAACGGAGGTTATTCTTGATTTACGGTACAATCCCGGTGGGAATGCTGTTACTCCCCCTTATCTAGCCAGTTTCCTGGCCCCTTCTGCCAATGTGTTAAAGGGTGATGTGTTTCTTACCGAGCAATGGAATGATTTATATATGGCTTATTATAATCAGAAGGGTAGAGATATGAATGTCTATTTTAACAAAGCAAATGTTGCCAATTTAAATCTCAAAAGAATATTTATCCTTACTACTTCCGGCAGTGCATCGGCCTCAGAGGCTACTATATCGGGATTAATGCCTTATATACAGGTCATAAAGATTGGAGAAACTACGCATGGAAAATATATGGATGATGGTAAAACTCTGGATCCTCTTATTAAAAACTGGCTGTTAAGTGAAGTGATTTATAAGTTTGTGAATAAAGACGGGTTTACCGATTTTAAAGACGGAATGGCTCCGGATTATCCAATAACGGATGATTTATTTGCTGCGCTTCCGTTTGGCGATAAAAACGATCCTATGATTGCCAAAGCAATCTCCCTGATTACCGGTGTAAGGAGCAAAGCCACTACGCCTACCTCTTCTTTTGTTGAGGGACGAGACTTTACAATGCTTCCTAAACTAACCGAAGATCTCCAAAAAGACTATGGGAATACTCAACTGATAAATTTGCGGTTACGGTAAACCGGCAAAAAAGAAAATAGAATAGTACGGCTTTAAGAAAGTTTAGAAGCACCAAAATGCAACGCTTTGCTATTGAGCAAAGGGGGCAATTTGGTGCTTTTGTGTTGATTAATTGAGAATAACCACGTTGTTTTTAACTTCAAACTTAAGGGGCATACAATATTTCATCAGGTCCAACACTTGTGTGATGGATTCCGAATGGAATGTGGAGGTGAGTTTGTAATTGTAAATGGTATGGTTGTGAATGATAAAGGATACGCCGTACCATCTTTCCAGAATTTTGATTGCCTCTTTCATTGGTGTATTTTCAAACAGCAGTTGCCCGTCTCTCCAAGCAATCTCCTTGTTAATGTCCTTAGGGCGTGTAAGAATGGGAATGGTATTCCGGTCATTACACACAATGGACTCTTGAGGCTTTATACGAATCGTTTTTTCTGTTTTTCCCTTTGTGTCTTTGTAATGGAGCACAATAGAGCCGTTGAACAGGGTTGTTTTTGATTCGTTATCATTGTTATAACTTTTTATAACAAAAGAGGTTCCTTTTACTTCTACTTTTAAATTTTTATTGGTGTTCACATACATGGGACGGGTGCTATCTTTTTTTACTTCAAAGTAAATCTCTCCCGACATATTTACATCTCTTTTATTTGGCTCAAAATGAACCGGATAACTTATTTTGCTGTCTGAATTCATCCAGACGGTAGTGCTGTCGGGGAGGATAACTTTTCCTTTTACCCCTTTGGTGGTATAAATGGTTACAATATTATCGGCAATGTTTTTTACCACGGTTGCAGGGGCAGAGATATTGGCCGTGTGTTCCAGAAACAGATTAAGCGACAAAAGAATGATGATGGCAGCGGCCGAACTAAAATAGAGAATCCTAAAAATAGTTTTTGTCCGTTTTGCCGGTGCTGCATTGTTCCTAATTATGGGTTCTTTACCGGAAAGATCCCAAATAGCTTTGCTATGGGCAAAATAGTCTTTGTTTTGCTGTGAGTTGTTTACCCATGCAATGATAGAGTCAATCTCGGATTCACCGGCTTCCCCTTTAAAATATTTAATTAGTAAATTATCATCCATAAATCATCATCCGTAAATCATAGGTAATCTTTAAATAATATCCTTAAAACAGACATTGCTTTTTTCATTCTCTCTTCTACCCCTCTGGTTGAAATTCCAAGATTGCGGGCTGTTTCTTGGTTGGTCATCCCCCGCATTCGGCTTAAAATAAATGTATTTCTTACTTTCGGCCCCATTTTCTCCAGTCCTTTCTTTAATAATAACTCTACTTCCGAATTATAAACCTTAAGGGTTGATTCGCTTTCCAATGCAGTCAGGTTCAAAAAATCTTTTTTTTGATCTACCGTGTATTTGGAAAAGTCATTGGAACATGTATTTCTTCTTATAAGGTTAATACATTTATTTCTGGTTATGGTGAGTAAATATGGTAACGGATCTTTTTGGTTGTCGAATCTTTCTATTGTTTCGTAAAATGAGATAAAGACATCCTGTGTTATGTTTTGCGCATCCTCCGCATCGTAGATATATCTGAGTGCGAAATTTAAAACATTGGAAGAATATCTGTTATAGATAGCTTCAAAATGTATTTTTTGTTCCGGTATCTTTATATCCATCTTTTTATTATCAGGTTTGCAAGGCAAAAATAATAAAAAACATATTACTGCACATTTGTTTCTATAAATATACAATTAGCCGGAGCACTCACCACAGAAAAAATGAATTATTTTTTGTTTGAAAAGGTTTTATAAAAAAAACTGTGGAACAGGGCTGTTGTAGCTGTATATAATAGCATAAACAAACCAAAAAAACTTAAAAAGTATGAACAATAAAAACAATCGACACTTTAAACGGGTGTTGTTTTTTATGATTTGCTCGTTTTTGGCATTCTCTACTTTTGCACAAGGGGTGCAGAAAAAAGACTTTTCTCTAAAGTATGAGAATGTTCCGCTAAAAACAGTACTCGATAAAATCTCTAAGGAGAGCGATTTTAAATTTATGTACACAGACGAAATTAATGTGAACGCCATTAAGGTTTCCATTCATTGTACAAATGAAACGATTTCGTCCGTTTGCAGTAAACTATTCAAACCCGTTAATCTTAATTACACCATTAAAGGGGACCACATTATTATTGCCGTAGAAAAATATGGTGAGAACGCTGCTATGGGGGTGAAAGGAAAAGTGACGGACGGAGGTATTCCGGTCGCTTTTGCCTCCGTTATGGTTCCCGATACCAAGGTCTGGGCTATTACCAACGATTTGGGAGAATATGCTATAACGGTTCCTCATGGGAGTAATACATTGGTAGTTAGTTTGATAGGGATGAAAACTCAGGAGGTTGCCATTAACGGACGAAATGTAATTGATGTTGCTCTGGTTCCCGATAATGTGTTATTGGATGAATTGGTTGTTGTTGGATACGGTACGCAACGTAAAAAAGATGTTACCAGTTCCATTTCAAAGATTAAAGGGACGGATATAGCAGAGAAGGCAAGTGCCAGTTTTATTCAACAGATGGCAGGAAGGGCTTCCGGAGTACAGGTTACCACTGCCGGCCTGATAGGGGCAACTCCGAGGGTTATTATCAGGGGAGTCAACTCTATTTCATCGGGAACCAGCCCTTTGTATGTCATAAACGGTGTTCCCGTAACATCCGGAGGATTGGGAGGATCTTATACAAATAATAACGCCATGGGAGATATAAATCCATCCGATATCGAATCGTTTGAGGTTCTGAAAGATGGTGCGGCTACGGCAATTTATGGTTCAAGGGCTGCGAACGGCGTTGTGCTGATTACGACCAAACAAGGTAAACAAGGTTCCTTAAAGGTTACTTATGACGGGTGGGTGGCAGCTGCAAAAGCTACTCAACTTTATGATGTATTGGATGCCGAACAATTTGTAGAGATTGCAAATGAGAAGTTTACAAATATGGGGGGAGAGCCTAAAGCATTTATGGATCAGAACAATACCAATACAAACTGGGTTAAGTCTATCTACAGAACTGCGTTGCAGCATAGCCATACCGTTTCCATTACAGGCGGTACGGAAAAAACAACTTACTACTCATCCATCGGTTATACAAACCAGGAGGGTATTATGAAGGATAATTCGTTCTCCCGTTTCTCTTTTTACGGACAAATGGATCAAAAATTACTTAAGGATGTTGTAAATATAGGGTTTTCGCTGAATGCTTCCAATCAAACCAACTTTAGCCCTAAAAAAGGGGTAAGTCTGTTTTCGGATAATATCTATGCATCTACAAAATTATTACCCAATGTCCCAATTTACGATTCCGGCAACCCTACCGGTTATAATATAGACCCTGTGTATGTAAAAAGGCTGGGACGCGGAGCTAATAAAATTCCGATTGATGCAGATTTCCCTAACATTATGTGGGTACTTGAACATAACTTTAATAAAAACATGTCTTGGAGATTGCTTCCTACCGCTTATATAGATATTAAACCTATTAAGGGGTTAAACAACCGATTTTTATTGAGTGCAGATGCATCAATTGTACAGAACCGGTTTAATCAGAATCCTGCCCACGGCGATGGTGCGGGAAGAGGTGGCCTGGTAAATGAAACATGGTATAAGAGACAGCGCTGGACATTGCAGGATATTTTAAGCTATTCGAAAAGTTTTGGAAATCATAATCTGGATCTGACGGGGGTTGCGGAGTGGACCGGTTATACATCGGAATCGATGGGTGCGGAGGTTACCAATTTATCGGATGCTTATTATTCGGATCAGATTATCTCCGATACATTTGCCAATAGCGATGTGAACGGAAGTTTTACCCAGAATGGGCTGGCTTCGTATATATTCAGAGCAAATTATAATTATAACGGAACCTATTATATAGGAGGATCTGTCCGTTATGACGGACTTTCCAAATTGTCCAAAGAGAACCGGTGGGGTGTGTTCTACGGAGTATCGGGAGCCTTTAGGATGTCGAATCTTAAATTCTGGAAAGAGGGAAAACTGGGAGAGATTATGCCGGATTTCAGGATAAGAGGTTCGTATGCTCAGGTGGGTAATGATGATATAGGTAACTTCCCTTACACAGACACTTTTGGTCCCGAGATGTACGGTCCCGATTCTGCTTTCGGATATACGCAGGTTGGCAATAAGGACTTGAAATGGGAAAAACAGGATATTCTTGATCTGGGTTTCGATATCTCTTTGTTAGGTAGAGTGAATCTTTCGTTTGCTTACTGGCAGAAGAATAATTCGGATATTGTTCTTTCTGTTCCTACCCCTCCCTCTTTGGGTGTGCCGGGCAACTCTATCAGCCAGAATTACGGAGATATCACCAATCATGGTATTGAGTTGGAGTTGAGCGGACATATTATTGATCATAAGAATTTTAGCTGGAAATCAAGTTTTAATATTTCAACTCAGAAATCAAATGTTAAGAGATTGATTAGCGATATTATTTCCGGAAATGGTTTTTTACTACTCAGAGAGGGCCTTCCAATGTATTCGGTTTATACCCAAAATTATGCGGGGGTAAATAGAGCAAACGGGAATCCTATGTATTATAAAAAAGACGGATCGATCATTCAATGTAATCCTATGAATGGCAAGTATTATGTTTATAATCCGGAGAATCCTACCGAAATGAGTACAATCAATAATATTAAAGATGAGGATAAAACCATACAGGGAGGTTCAATTCCAAAGTGGTTTGGAGGATTTGATAATACCTTTACTTATAAAAACTGGGATCTGAATCTGTTTTTCCGGTTCTCCGGCGGAAATAAAATTGTAAACTACCAGAGACTGAATATGCTCTCTATGGGATTTTATAATAACGGAACCGAGATTCTCGGTCGTTGGCAGAGCCCCGAAAAACCGGGTGACGGCCAAACTCCAAGAATTTATTATGATAAAGGGGCTGTCAATTATACCAATAGCTCCAGATGGGTTGAGAAAGGAGACTTCTTAAAACTGCAAAACTTACAGATTGGATACTCACTTCCTAAAAGTATCTGCAATAAAATGATGCTGGAAAAAGTAAAAATGTATTTGCAGGCTCAGAATTTATGGACCATTACCGGTTATTCGGGGCTTGATCCCGAGTCATATACTACAGCCATGGGAATAGATAGAAGCGGTGAGCCACAACAACTGCAAATATTATTTGGAGTATCAATAGGATTTTAAATTAGTGAAATTATGAGAAAAATTATCTATATAATTATATTATTTTTAGCCGTAGCGTGTACCGATAAGGCTATTAATTTAGACCAGAAAAGTGCAATACCTTATGATGAGGCATTTAATTCACCGCAACGATGTGAACTTTCTACAATGGGATGCTATGCCTTTGCACAGGGTTCTTACAGAGGGTATCCTTTTGGCTCCAGAGCCTCAGAGCATAGCGATGTAAGGGGAGAAGATGTTGCTTCTTCTAGCTATTTTTCTTCTTGCTATAATGCTACTTTTACAACAGCATCGGGAGATGGAGCTAACCAGTGGGCGTATTTATTTAAGCTTGTAAATCAGGCTAATATTGTAATAGAGGGGGTACAGGGTGCGGCTGCAAAGAATATTATATCGGCAGATATTGCCAACGGATACCAAGCGGAAGCAAGATTTTTGCGTGCTCTTGCTTTGCACGAGGCAATGGTGTTTTTTGCCCGGCCGTATCAAAAAACTCCCGATGCTTCTCATTACGGGGTTCCTGTTATTACAAAGGCCTGCAATACCATTGAGGCTGTTGCGCAGGCGATGAAAGAGGGGAGGGCAACTGCCGCTAAAACATACGAACAAATTATCGAGGACCTGAATTATGCAGAAACGCATCTTCCCGATAAACGTTTAGGACCGCAGAATATCTCAAGGGCAACCAAAGGGGCGGCAATTGCCTTAAAAACGAGGGTATTTCAGCATAAATATGATTGGAAAAACGTATTGATTGAGGTGAATAAACTGGTCTCGGCAAATCCCCCTTTTAAAAGTTCTATAGGAAGTTATCAGCTTACCGGAACCGTGGAGGGGCCTTTTAATAATCAACAAGGTAATACGGAATCTATCTTTTCAATTGCAAATTCCAAAACAGATAATCCAACCATGGATGGATGCCTTGGTCAGATGTATTACGGCAGAAAAGATATTGCGGTTAGTCCTATTGTGTATAATGCAAAATTCTGGACTGTGGATGATCTTAGAAGGACTACATTGCTGGAGATGATTGATGGTAAGTATTTTACTAAAAAGTATCCGAATTATATTAATATGGAGGACTGGGCCCCTATGATGCGCTATGCAGAGGTGTTGCTTAACGGTGCAGAGGCAGAGGCAAGGGTGAATGGCAAAACCAAGAGAGCTTTAACTCTTTTGAATGCAGTAAGGAACAGGGCTGTAAAGGATGTTGCACAACAATATACATTAAATTCTTTTGCCAATGCCAATGAATTGATTCAAGCAATTCTAAACGAGCGGCGAATTGAATTTCTGGCCGAAGGACGAAGATGGTATGACATTCACCGTTTGAGTACCGATCCTGTATTTGCAGTTACCACAGCCTTGGGTGTTGCCGGTATTCCTAAAAAAGTAAATTATGGTAGTATCGTAAAAACTGACTATCTTGCAGGATCAGGTTCCGTAAGGGCTAAGCTGTTAACCGTTACCGATATCCCGGCAACCGACCGCCGCTTTATCTTCCCTATTCCGCAGAAAGAGATTGATACCAATCCTACGATTGCGGCGCAGCAGAATGAAGGGTGGTAGATTGTATTTTGATTACAATGAATTGATAGACAAGCTATTTAATAATTACTTATACCATATGAAAAAGATGAAATTACTACTTGTACTTTTTACATGCATCCTGAGCGCAAATATGCTGCAGGGACAAACGAATGAGCAGCAGATTCTGAAAGATCTGGCATCCTTAAAATCGTATAACAATAACCAGCAACATACGTTTGATCAGCTAACTAAAAAAATTGATGATCTGCTCTGGTATGAAAAGGTGGGAGATCTTGCTTTTATAGATAAAGTTTATCTGACCGTAGAGCCGAGAGCCAAACAGGGTAGCCCCACATCGCGCGGATATAACAATCCGTATAAAGTTTGGAGTTATGTATTTATTCCCAAATCGGTTGATCCCAATAAAAAATACCCGTTGATTGTTCTGCCTCATAGTGGGGTTCATGCAGATATGTCTACCTATTATGCTCATATTATAAGAGAGTTAATGGCGCAGGAATATATTGTTGTTTCTACCGAATATCGGGGAAGTACAGGTTATGGAAAGGGTACTTTTGATGCGATTGATTATGGCGGACGTGAAAATTCCGATGTAAAGACAGGGCGTGATTATATGGTTGAAAATTATTCCATTGTAGATAAAGAGCGTATTGGAATTATGGGGTGGAGCCATGGCGGTATGATTACCCTTATGAATTTATTCGAATATCCCAATGCCTATAAAGTTGGATTTGCAGGGGTCCCTGTTTCTGATTTAGTAGCCAGAATGGGTATTGCTTCCGATAGTTACAGAAGGATATTCTCTGCTCCGAATCATATTGGTGCCACCGTATCTGAAAACATTCAGGAGTATAAAAGACGCTCTCCCGTATGGAATGCCCACAAACTTCAGACTCCCCTGTTAATTTACTCCAATACCAATGATGATGATGTGGATGTACTTGAAGTTGAGAATCTTATTAAAAGTCTAAAGGCAGAGGGTAAGAAATTCGATTATAAAATTTATGATAAAGCCTCCGGCGGTCATGCTTTTGACCGTATAGATACCAAAGAGGCTACCGATATCCGATATACCATTCATAAATATCTGGAAAAGTATCTAAAACCAAATAAACCGTTCCATTCTCCAAGCGACATGCGGAAAGCAGCTTATAAGTTTAATTAAAATTCAAAACAGGCTTAAGCATTGCCGCTCAATCATGTTGCCCTGCTGCGATTGTGTACTATGCAATCTGTTGCGGGGCAATTTATATTTTGTAACTTTGTGCGGTTATTTTATAGAAATGATGCAGAAAGCAGAAGGAATTACCGTTGTCATTAATACCTATAATGCCGAAAAACATTTGGCTAGGATTCTTGATTCGGTTAAACAATTTGATGAGATTGTTATTTGTGATATGGAAAGTACGGATCGTACTCTCGCCATTGCGGCAGACTATCGTTGTAAAATTGTAACATTTGAAAAAAAAGACTTTACGATTGTAGAGCCGGCGAGAAACTTTGCCATTTCGCAGGCTTCTTATCCGTGGATTCTGGTCGTAGATGCAGATGAAATAGTGCCGGATGCATTAAGAGACTATTTATACAACCGTATTCAGTCTCCCCATTGTCCCGATGGTATTTATATTGCCCGCAGGAACTATTTTATGGGCAAATTCATGCATTGTTATTATCCCGATCATATTCTGCGCTTCTTTAAGAAAGAGGGAACCGTGTGGCCTCCTATCATTCATGTTTCACCAATTGTGCAGGGGACATTGTTTAAGATTCCACCAGGGCGGATTGATTTGGCTTTTGAACATCTTGCCAATGATACCGTTTCCGATATTATTAAGAAAACAAATGATTATACCCGGAATGAGGTGGAGAAAAAAAAACAAAAGCACTACGGTTGTACGGCGTTGTTATACCGTCCTTTTTACAGATTCTTTAAATTATATATTATAAAGATGGGGATTAGAGATGGGAAGGAAGGTTTTATACGAGCCGTCTTAGAGGGGTATTACCACTTTATAGTACTGGCAAAGCTATTGGAGGCAAAAAAAAGTAAAGATACAGCAAGATTATATGAAACTAGGATAGGTTTATGAATAATCTAAATATGTTCTTCTTAATAGAAAGACATTACAATTTTTAAGTATATTTGGTAAAAAAGTTTAGACCTATTTTTAAAAGCAATAAAATTTCTCAAACCATAAAATCTCTTATATTTTCTAAAACAAATAAGGGTATAGTGTAATAAAAAAAACGTA
>JAVWIB010000089.1:3951-12136 GCA_036639755.1 Bacteroidales bacterium | reverse complement strand
AGACTGGGTGGGTATGACCGAAATGGCTGGGTGGGTATCACCGAAATATGCAGTATCTAAATTATTACAAAAAATTATGGAACAGGAACCGCAAATTAATGCTCACAATAAAGAGGAATACCCGCCAATGCATACGGCGGAACACATTCTTAATTCTACAATGGTAAAAATGTTCGGATGCCTCCGCTCCCGCAACGCACACATAGAACGTAAAAAAAGTAAATGCGATTATCTTCTAGCTACAGAACCAACAACAGAACAGATTTCACAAATTGAGAAAAGGGTAAACGAAATCATAAATATGCGCCTACCCGTTACCGTGGAATTTATGACCCAAGAACAGGCTGCCAGTGTGGTCGATCTAAGCAAATTGCCGGCCGATGCAACCAACACCCTGCGTATTGTACGGGTAGGTGATTATGATGCATGCGCATGCGCCGGAACTCATGTTGCCAACACAAGCGAAATTTCCCCGTTTAAAATCATAAGCGCAGACTTTACCAAAGAAGCCGCCGAGCAAACAGGTCGCTGGCGGCTTCGATTTAAACTACTGGAATAAAGGGCAACTGCATTCAGGCCTCCGGCAGTGCAGTAAGTTAAGTTATTTTACCAGCAACAAGGAATCCTGCGCCGTAAGGTTCTCCAAAGAATCATCAAGAACAGAGGTGTTTTTTGCTTTTAATTCCTCTATCTTAGAGGTAGATGCTCCGTTTTTAAGCGCAGCATCAATACCTTTGTTAAAGATGTTGGTAATATAAGTCCTTAAGTTAAGACGAGTATCATCAATCACCTGCGTATAAACAGGGAGATTTGCATTTTTATACTTTGCTTTTCCTATCTTAAAATCAAATTTATCCAGGTTACCAAACACATTTACCCCCAATCGAATAGGAATAGGAGATTTAAGCACCGATATATGATACTTAAAGTTCATATCCAAATCCTGCTCTCCGCTAATGGCCGTCTGGTACCGATCAACCTCCATAATAAACGGGAAGACCTCTATCTTATTATCTTTCAGCATTACCTCTACCGCTATATGATCTACCTGATTGCGCTCTTTATTTTTAAAACGGAGCATCTTGGATATTTCAGCAAATGTTTTACCGTCCATAAGAACCAAGTTATCTCCCCGTATTCTGGCTACCCCCTGCAAAGACGGAAAGATAACATTCATAGAGGTATCCAGTTGTGTAGTTCCCGCAATCTGACAATTAAAAATCCCCTCAAACGAGTTAAGCATAGGCAGCAAAGTATCCATCTGCGGCATAAGATCCAACACCTGTTTAATATTCATATTTTTCATAACCAGATCAAACCCTGCCGCCAGATTCTTCTTACTTGCGGTAGAATAAAACGCATCCAGATCCATCTCTCCTGCACTGGTAACAGCCTTAAAACCACTAATTTGCAAACATCTGTTTTTAGCTACCAGTTCCCCTTCTACTTTATGCAAAATTAACTTTGAGTATTTTCCATAATCCACATTTAAATTTATATTGGCATCAATATTTCCCGGAATAATAATCAAACCCAAGGATTGTAAGGTATCGGTTCCCGATGTAGTAATGGCTTTCTGCAACTTATCCTCATTAGCCTCCTTCATCAGCTCTTTCTTGTACTCATCGCTTTTATGGGCATACTCCCCCCCCTTGGTAGCGGCATACACCAGTTCATTAAAATTAAGAGTATCGGCATCTATCTTAAAATCAATCTTTAATTTACCGTTTCCCCCACCTGTCAGCACAGATCTTCTTAATCCCGATATTTTTCCGGTAACCTCAATCACAGATTCTCCCAGATTAAAATGGGTCTTTTTAAATACGATACTGTCCGCCGTAAAGGCCATATCTATCTCCTTCAGAGTTGTTTTCAGTGGAAAATAAGGAGTTGTAACTCGCCCCGTTGCCCCTCTAATAATCCCCTTTACATTCCACTGCCTGATAAAGGCAATAAGACCTTTATCATCAATACCCAAATCCAGATTATCCACTGCAAAGTCATCCTTTACCTTACTGTTGTTCCGTAGCTTTCGAGCGTGTGCGGTTAAGGAATCTCTGTTAATAGAAGGATACAACAATTGCAGTGAATCCAGCCGCCTCTCCCGTTTTGCCAACTGTGCTTTATTGTTCATCCTGTCTCTAACAGCTTCAAACTCAATAGTACCCATTCCAAGACTATAGCGGTTAATGTTACTACGCATACTCATTCGTCGGTTGGATGAACTCACTTTAATAACAGGCATCGAGAAATCATCCTTATAAGGGAGAATGCTAAATACATTTCTAGTCTCACGCAAATGAATTCTGGAGGAATCTATACCATCTACCTCCAATACTTTTGCCGCAATAACTCCGCTAAACGGATGCACTTTCTTTGTTTTCTCTAAAACAGAAGCAGCATTATGCCCTGCAATCTGCACTTTGGTTGCCCGTATCACCAATGAATCCGTATGCCTGATATAAGCAGAATCCAGGGTAAGGTTCATCGCCAGCATTTTTGTCCCTTTTCGGATGGTACTATCTGTGGTATTATTCACCGCACCCGCCTTCAGACACATTCCCGTAATGCAGCAAAAGAAATCTTTGGACGGAAGGGCAATATCAAAATCATCCGAATCAATATCCCCCCGGATAAAAGCGTTGGCAAGTTTGTACGGTGCAAGATTACTCAATAAAGATTTCACCTGTACATCGGCCGATAGATTTCCGGCAATTTTCAAATCGGATTTTTTAGGAGGAAATAATGCCGCAAGAGTATCCAGATTCACAGCCGATTTAAACTTCATATCTATAAACGGGTCTCCTGTTATATTTTTAACAGTCCCCCTGCTGTCAATCTTAATCCCTATGCCATCTACCAAAAACTTTTTAACATCAATACCGCATGAATCGGGTTTATCGGCATTATAATATGCTTTAATATCGGCCGCCAGCTCTTTTACCCCTAGCTTTTGCCCCTCAATAGTTATTTTACTGCTCGGCAGATTCAGTTGTGCCACAAACGACGGCATTTTTCCGGTATTAAAATTTACGCTACCTTTAATATCCACATCTACCGTAAATTTTGCATCTGTCTGAATCTTATCAATGTCCGGAAAAATCTGTACAGGAATATACTTAAAGAAATGTGATAAATAAAAATCATCTATCCTCCCGCACAAATCATTGGTATACAAGCTATCCTTACTTAATTTTATTCTTCCGTTAAGCACCAGCGGAATCTCCGCAGCGGTAACTTTTAAATCTTGCAACGTAACCGTATGATTCCCCACCGTATCAAATACAAACCCGCCGTTTATCTCCAGCGGGAGATTTTTAGCAAGAGTCAACTCCCCTATTTTAAGATTGGAATGTGTAAGAGCATCCATATGAAACGCCCCCTTCTTTGCCGATACAATATTGAGGGAATCAATCATCATACTTGCAGTGGTTTTTTTAATCGCTCCTCCAATCTGTTCATTCTTAAGAGAAAGGCTATCGGAGAGGCCGGCCAGCAGCGGTGAAATATTTTTTTGAGCAAGCAACTGCTCCACCGTAATGGAGAACTTGGAAAAATACCCTTTTTCAAACCGGAGATTATTCTTATCCATGGTAAGTTTTCCCTTCAGTCTCAACTTATTAAGGCTTACCGTAGCCATGAGCGAATCGGGGCGACTGTCGTACACAACATACGCATGATCCCGGATATTCACCCTGCTTACATTTATATGAATCTCAAAATCCCCGTTATCTACGGCAGAAGTTGTATCCGCAATCATAATATCCCAGTTCGCTTTACCCCACGGAGCCACATAAGCATAAGCCCGCGGTGTAACCATCTTAATCCGCTTTATATCCACCTTAGAGGCGAGCAATTGCGGAAGGCTGAATGAAACGACCAGTTCCTTAAAACTCAACAAAGAATCTGCCTGCGATGGCAAAAGAAGCTTTCGCGAATCGCTCTCATTTTCAAAAGCCCTGGAAAGAATCTCTCCGTTAATTAATTTCACCCCCACATACGGGAACTCAGATAGAAGTTCCAGCGAAACCGTATCTATTTTTACTCGCGCATTCAAATATTCATTGCTATATTTATTTACAATACGGGTAAGATTTTTGTCGGTAAGGATTAATCGGATACCAATCCCTATAATAACAAACAGTGCCACAACACAACCAAGTGTTATTGCACTGATTTTAATTATTTTTTTCTGTTTTTTAGTTAGTTGCATGATTCCATTATGCCTAAGCGGTTTTTTGCAAAAATACTAAAAAATGTACGATTTGAGACCAATCATTACAATGATTGTAGAAGAGATACAATTCTGCAGCAATTTTTAATGGTAAAGATAATACCCGGCCGACAATTTTTTGAATGCCGCCTCATCTTTTGTCCAGAATTTCTCTATATCCGAAAACTTATTCCGTTTTGAGAACTCCTCCCGCACATAATTGGATCCCGATACTTTATCAAACATATTAAAACGGCTCTGATCGGCATTTGCAAATACGGCTTTATCGGGATACAACTGTGCAATTACCTGCATTACATAAAATTGAATCTCCGCAAGACGGGCAATTTTGTAATCCATAATATATACCTGCGCCCCCTGAATATTTTTTCCAGACAATGTTGCATAAAACGGTTTGATATGCAACGGACGAAAACGGATTCCGGGAAGTTTAAGGGTATTAAGGGCGGCAGTAAATTCATCTGCCTTTATCCATTCGGCACAAAAAATCTGGAACGGAAGAGTATAGCCCACCCCTATTGACATGTATCCCAGCTCTCCAAGGATTCCCGATACCGGATAATAATACGAAGTTATATCCTGCGGAATATGGGGAGAAGGGAGCACCCACGGCAGTTTGGTATCTCCATACACCATGCTTCTTTTCCACCCTTCCATAGGAACAACGGTTAACTTACAGCTCTTACCCAGCATCTTTTCTCCGTTAAGCATATTGGCAAGTTCCCCCACGGTTAAACCATATAAATAAGGAATCTTAAACTGACTTACAAAAGAGATATAACCCTCTTCTACAAGATTACCCTCTACCTTTTCTCCTCCAAGCGGATTGGGACGATCCAGCACAATAATCTCTTTACCATACTCGGCGGCAGCCTCCATAATCATACCCAAGGTACTGATATAGGTAAACGAACGGCATCCGATATCCTGAATATCATACACCAGAGCATCTATCCCTTCCAACATCTCTTTAGTTGGCTTACGGGTTTTGCCATACAAAGAATACACAGGTAGCCCTGTAGTAGGATCATTAAAATTATCCACTTTATCCCCGGCATGCACATCTCCCCGTACACCATGCTCCGGACCATACAACGCCACAAGATTCACATTCTTGGCATGATGGAGAATATCAATGGTTGAAACCAGATTCTTATCAACCCCCGTAGGGTTTGTAACAAGACCTATTCTTTTACCCTCCAGTTGCTTAAAATTAGTTGCCTTAAGCACCTCTATCCCTGTTTTAACCTGTGCCTCGGCCATAAAAGCAAGTAAAAGGGCAGCCGATACCAATATTAATTTTCCCATCTTCATATTACACTATTTTATGATTCATTCTATCAGGCTTTCTTTCCAAACTCAGGTTCCATCTTCCGCATTACCAGAAAAGAGGCAAAAATACCGGGAATGGTACAAATACAAACCCAGATAAAGAACTGGGTATACCCTATCATCTCCTGAATCCATCCTGCCGCCATTCCGGGCAACATCATACCCAACGCCATAAAACCGGTTCCAATTGCATAGTGAGCGGTTTTATGCTCACCATCCGCAACATAAATCAAATAAAGCATATAAGCGGTAAAGCCAAACCCATAGCCGAATTGTTCTATAGCCACAGAACCAATTACAACCCATATGCTATCGGGCATTGCTCCGGCCAGATAAACATATAATAAATCGGGAAGGTTAATTGCCAGTGCCATAGGAAGAAGCCATCTCTTAAAACCGTCTTTTGAGACAAGCAAACCGCCAACAATTCCCCCTAATAACAAAGCAATAACCCCTATGGTTCCATAAATCATTCCCACCGTAGAGGTACTAAGTCCCAATCCGCCTGTCTGTGGGCCATCCAGTAAAAAGGGGGAAGCAATCTTTACTAACTGCGATTCTCCCAGACGATACGTGAGCAAGAAGAAAAACATAAGTCCAAGATGCTTCTTCTTAAAGAACGACACAAATGTTTTTATAAAATCACTCAGCAGCTGTCCGGCATTCAGACCGGGTCTTTTTACATCGGAATCGGGCCTAGGCAAGATAAAATTATGATAAAGAGCCAACCCAATAAAAATCCCCGCAAGTAAGAAAAAAGTAATACTCCAGGCCAGCGGAATATTATTCTTTGATGTCTCCATCCACCCGGCAAACATGACAAGAACTCCTTGTCCGAATATGGTAGCAAGTCTGTAAAACGTATTCCTTATCCCCACAAAAAACGATTGTTCTCCGGTAGTAAGCCCCAACATATAAAATCCGTCGGCCGCAATATCATGTGTAGCGGAACTAAAGGCCAGAAGCCAGAAGAATGCCAGCGACACTTGCAGGTAATAGTCTGTAGGAATGGAAAAAGCTACTCCCGCAAACCCCACAGCCACAAATGTCTGCATAGTAACAACCCACCATCTTTTTGTTTTTACAAGATCTACAAAAGGGCTCCAGATAGGTTTAATCACCCACGGCAAATACAACCAGCTTGTATACAAAGCAATATCGGTATTTGATAGCCCAATTCGTTTATACATAATAACGGCAATGGTCATTACCGCAACATACGGCAACCCTTGCGCAAAATAGAGGGTAGGAATCCATGACCAGGCATTCGTTTTCTTTTGTCCCATCGTTAAGTAAATTATATCGTTAGTATCTCTGTTCTATAGCAGCTCCCACATAATAATGGAGCAAAATCTGTTTGTACTTAAACCCTTGCTCTCCCATTACGGCAGCACCAATCTGGCAAAGCCCCACTCCATGTCCCCATCCCGCACCATGCAGGATAAATGTTGCAGGAACCTTTTGTCCGGCAGCAGTTGTCTGAATCTCCCCCTCTTTTTTTACAACAAACGAAGAGCTATAAAGATGTGAAGTAGAAAGAGTTCTTCTTATCTCAAGCTCTTTTCCAATAATCATGGTTTTTTGGGTCCCGATAATTTTAAGTTTCACCAATCGTCCGCTAACCCCCCGCTCAACAGGCACCATATCTATAATATCGCCGTAATCCACCCCACTGCGGTTTAAAATAAGCTTGCGCAACTCTTTCTGATCATATTTTTGAGTCCATCTGTAAAAATTCACCGTCTCCTGATCATAATTATTAAGAACCTGGCTCAGAATTTCTTTATCGGTGGTATTGCAAAATGCCTCCGGCGATTCCAAAATCCATTTCTCGGCATTCGCCTCAAGGGTTAAATCGGGATAATCATTGGAATTCCGGCTATCGCACAACGGGACCAGATATTTATAGGCAATCGGCTCCCAGCAATTCTGAAACTCCTCCACAACCCCGCCGCAACATTTCGAAAACCGGGCATCACAAATCTTACCGTCTGAGGTAAGTAATTCACCCCATGTTTGTGCAATCGCATTCCTTACTTTAGAAGTAGAGGCTCGTGTAAGCCCCTGATAACGCTGGCAATGATCATCTGCACACACATCAAAATTCACATGATCCTCTCTGTCGTACCACTTTATTAATTCACTTTCTGTTTGCTTCCAAGCGGAATATTGAACCTTGCTCTCTATAATTTCTTTATTCTTTTCAATCTGAGCCAGTAACCAACTTCTGGATATAACGGCATGTGCTTTTAATAACTCCTCACTTGCTGTTGCACTCATCTCGCTGGAAATTACACTGGTAAGATAATCCTCCACCCCAATCAGGTTTACAGCCGTAAGTTTTCCACTCTCTACAATAAGTTTAAGAGCACTCCCAAACTTCTGATCTTCTTTTCTCTCCCAATGAAAATTCACCCCAATGGTAACCCCTTTCAGCCAGAACGTGCCGCATCCTTTAGGGGTAAACAACAACTCTTTATATTCTTTTCCGTTCCAGAGTATATTGCCGTTTTGCTCCACCGCCCTCTGCTCTCCGGTAAATAGGGTACAAACCGTCTCAGGTACTACCGCCCCTCCAATAAGAGCTTCACTCACACAGATATAATGATCATTTAAGAC
>JAVWIB010000089.1:0-3941 GCA_036639755.1 Bacteroidales bacterium | reverse complement strand
TCCTTTTCGCTCATAATTCCCACACTTACAGCAGGCTGCACACGCAATGAATTTTTAATCATATCCATAACCTCACCGCTCACAGCAATCTCATCCAGAATCTCCCCTATCTCCTTTACCCCAATTTTTCTGAAATCTTTTTCAAGCGGAGTAATAAATACCCCGCCTAAATCCACCGAAGCCGGACTTAAAAGAATATTGGCATCCCCCTGTGCAAAATAATGGGAAGAACGATGCTTCTCCCGTATAAATAAAAGTGTAATCCACTTAGCGGATGCCACTCCCGCATCCTCTTTTACACTCCATGTAAGCAAATTAAGCATAGGCTCCCACTCTCCCTCTTTCACCGCTACTTTAGAATAAATTCGGTTAAACTGCTCAACCGCCTTCTCTTTGCACGATGCTTCAATCAACAACGCCCCCCGCATATAACTCTCCAGGGAAGAGACCTCTACCCCCTCTTCTTTATAAAGCAACTCCCTTTCAAGGCTCTTAAAATTCATCTCTACCGGAAGAAACCCTTTGTTCCCCGCCTGAAAATGCATATGATCGGGAGCAGATGCTCCGCATTTGGGGCCATTATAGAATAACACATAATCATCAATAACAGCGGCCAGATCCAACATATCTTCGTATCTGCCGGGTACATTCTCTGCCTCTCCAATGGTTTGGTTTACATGTTTTTTATCGGGAATCGTAAGGTGCTTTGGAAAAATAGGGAACGGATTTACAAGTATTTCGTATACTCCTGCTTTTCCAATATACTCAATCCCTTTCTGAACGGGAGGACGGTTTGCTCCACACAAAAAGCACTTGCGCTCCCGAATGGATTTGGCATCCACCTTTGCTGCCGACGAAACAATGCGGGCCGGATTAAACTGTACTTTTATCGGGAAGCCATTTAGGAGAACCTCTTTTACCTCAATTCTATCTAAAGCCGCATAATTATCCTTTGCCTGCGCCCACTCCTGCAATTGTAAATCCAGAAGAATCTGTACGCCGGTGCTACTTAATTGATTATTTATCATTCGGATTATTTTTTAAGAGCCACGCGAGCCTGTAGCTCCCATGTGCGGATTCTGTCTTTGTACAAATTATGATTATTCATTTTTACAATATCCAAAGATGCATCTGAGTTATCATCCCAACGACGGCAATTATAAAGCACCTCATATATTCTTCCAATTTGATATTCTCTAGAAAATCTAAGACCAAGAGCATAATCTTCTCCGTAGCTTGTATTAGGGACTTTAATATCTCTTAATACCGGAGTATAAAAAGCACGTGGTGCTCCTAATCCGTTTATGCGTAGAGCATTATTGCGTCCATTATTAGGAGTCCACTCCTTATGATCTATAATCCCCGGAGCAATCATTTCCATGTTAAAATTTGTCATCATATAGGTACCAACAACCATAGCGCAGTTTTGCTCATAAAAAGCATTAACTATTTTCTGCAAAGTCTGCGGGCCACTATAAACATCATCCGAATCTAACTGAACCGCAAATTTTCCACATTTTGGATGGTGTACGCCGACATTCCAGCAACCGCCAATTCCTAAATCTTTTCTGGCAGGAATCAAATGAATAAGTCTGCTATCCGCAGCAAATTCTTTAATAGCCTGGGAAGTACCATCCGTAGAGTGGTTATCAATAATAATAAGATTGAACTTAAATTTAGTCTGCTGATTAAGAACAGATTTAACAGCATCTCTTATAGTTCTTATTCTGTTAAATACCGGAATAATAACAGAAGCCTCAAATTCAAAATTATTCTCGTTAAATTCTATACGTTTAAATACGGGCTCCAAATATCCTCCAATCTCTTTTAAATGCTCTGTGCAAGCCTGCTCCATCTCCATTTGTACGCCTCTGTTCTTTGGATCTACATAATCAAATATTTTTTCGCCCGATTTACGTGTATCGTTTTCAATCTCTGAATATAAATACTCATTAATATGCACTAGGTTTCCCTTTTGAGAAACTTTAAGTCGCAAATCGTATTGTCCGGCAAATTTATAATCCTGTTTCATCCTACTTGCCCCACACTTAAGGGCTTCAGCTTTATACACCAAAACAGACCCAAAATTAAAATCGTCTCTTAAACTTCCAAATTGGTAATCTATTACGGGACTTGCAGTTTTGTTATCGTCCGCTATTTGATAGTGATCTGCATATAGCATAAAAGCTTTTGAGTCTTCTGCTATTTTCACCATTCTTTCTAATGCAAAATAGCCTAATTTAAGAGTTGTATATTTTGTATAAATTAAAGAATAATCTACATCCGATTTCTCTGCAATTTTCTTTATTGTGGCCGAACTATTTAATGAATCTACATTTAATATCTCACACCCATCAATTTTTTCATTAAGTTTTTCTGTTGCTAACAAGTAGATTTTAAAAACCAATCCACTCTCTTTTAGTCCGTTTAGTGTCTCAATAACCTGTGCCTTCTCCGTTACGGGAATAAAGCAATTAATTTTTGTTGCCATAGTAACTTGTTATATAATGAATTCACAAATGTAAAAAGAAAAAATGGAGTTTACACAATTCATTATAAAGAATACTTTGATATCAAAATATCAGGATCATCAATTACAGCATACAATGATTTTTCATCTAAACTTACCGTAAAGAGAGCAAAGAATTTATCAAGCAGATATTTATTTACAATATTCCCTTCATAATCCATTACAAGAATATAGGTATGCTTGGGTCTAGGAGATCTTTCCCTTAGATCAATCATTTGCGTATCGTCGCAACTAAGATAAATATGTTCTTTTGTAAGATATGAAGATCTGAATCCAAAATAATGCTCATCGCGCAATATAAACCATTTCTTTGCCGAATTAAAATTATACTTGGGCTCAAAAAGCATCTTCTTCCATTTTAGCTCAAGTGTATCTGGTTTGTTTATGAAAACTTTTATGGATGGAAAATTACCACCTACTACTACAGCATATTTCTTGTCAGGTGAAATATTCATCCATACACCATAATAACCGTTCGTCGTTTTTATTCTATCATCATCCAACGTATAATATTCTTCTTCATAAATAATCTCTGCTTTAGTATTTATCAAGCCTATCTTTTGGTGCGGATAGAAATTAATAAAAGCCAGTAAAGAATCATTTATATATTTTACGCTCAGTAAATCTCTTTTTAGATTAATGCTTTTTATCAAAGAAATTGAATCGGGTGAGACTGAATAAGTTACAAATTCTTGTTTATACAAATCAAAAACTGAAAACCAATTAGTTGAATAATCATACTGCATAGCCATTGCCGCTAAAAACTCATTAGGCCCTCTACCTCTCCTCCCGGCAGAGGTAATTATATCTGCGTTCGTACTATCTAATAGTTGAAAAAGGTTATTATCCATTCTAGTAGAAGCAAGAATTCCATATTCTGTATAATATAATTCTGCATAGGAACCTAATGGCGTAGAAAGTATTTCTCCTTTTAGAGTATCTTTCAACGAATAAAATTGTTCCGGGTTAAGGTACTCATTATTTGTAGAACAACTCTGAACGCTCAAATAGATTAATGTGCACAAGAGCAATTGAAGTAATTTTTTCATAATTGTGATAGTTTAGTAATTCTATTTTTTAATATAGCAGAGGTTGCCCGTTTTTAAATAACAACCTCCGCTAAGCATATACTACCTATTAATAAGTCTGTTAAGTTAATATATTTAGCACTTGCTACTGTTGTCCCTCGCCACCGCCAATCACATCTAAAAAGTCATGATCCCTATAAAAGCATCTATCAGCAGACCTATTGGCCTCTCCACTACCGCCTTCCTTTAGAAAGAAGTAACAAACACATCCCTGTGCCGATTTACAAACAGCTCCAACCGCCTTGTCACACTTTGGATTGCTTTCTTCTTGCGATGCAAATAACACCCCACTAACCGTTAATGCAACTAAAACGGCTAGACTC
>JAVWIB010000088.1:0-12282 GCA_036639755.1 Bacteroidales bacterium | reverse complement strand
GCACTTTTAATATTACTTACGGGGGCCATGATAATGGCAAAATCCTCACTTTTGGCTTTTGACCTGAGATTCGCTGCAAAAAGAATCGAAAAAATTGCCAACAGCAAAGACAAACAAGCCAATATAAATGCTATCTTACGCTGCCTTGTAGAGGGGGCAAAATTATACCCAATCATTAAAAGGGCCGTAATAGTCAATAAAATAACGGCAGTATATCCCCATCTGTTACTGGACATGGTATTGCGCAAATCTTTAATCCATGTAGATAAAATGAATTCGGGCACAACATCAATCTTATCAAGTGTATTCATTTTTGTAATCTCCAGATTCGCCACAATATCACCGTTGGATGGGTCTAACTTCAGAGCCTTTTCATAATAAAGAATTGCTTTGCTTTTGGCCCCTTGCTTAAAATAAGCATTCCCAATATTATAGTACAATCCCGATGAGACATATCCCGCTTTTTCTATCAAATTATAATTATGAATGGCACTATCAAACTCCCCCATCGCATATGCGTCGTTTGCCTTGTACCATAAAGAATCCAACTCATGCGCACCGGCACTAAAAGCCGGCAACATCATTACAATTACTACTATATTTTTTAGAAACTGTTTCATATTCATAACATTAACGAGTCAAACTTAAAGAGTGTTTTCTAGGTTGGAAATTGTTTCCATAGCCTTATTATACTGATTTTCCATTGCTCCGGCACCCCCCTCCTGAGAATAACGGGCCATCTCGCAATCATCAAGCAGTTGCATAAAGCTCTCTATATTCTCCGCACTTACTGTTTTCTGCTCCAACGTCTCCTTTATGGTCTGCCGCTGCATATCGGCAAACTGAATAGATAGTTTATCGCTTATATAACCCAGCAACGCCTTGTGTAGCTCTTCATAAAACGGAGAATGCAGATTCTCCCTCAGATAATTCTGTGCCTGTTTCAATCTCATACGGGCAATCTTATTCGCCTTCTTATTTCTGGTTCTTCGAACATCTCCCCTAAGTTTTATCCTGGCATTCAAGTAATAATAAAGAATCCCGTATAACAAAATAACAAGGGCAATGATTCCAAAAAACAGCCAGCTTCCAACAAAAAAACTTCCATTTTTGGCAAGATGAGGTCCACCGGTTATAATATAGCGGATATCCGCACCCAGATTCTCAACAGCTTGCTTGTTTACCCCCTGAATCATAGGCCCCGATGCAACATTCGTCCCTTTACCAATATTCATAACAATGGAATCGCTCCGCAAGGTAACATATTTACCTGCCGTAATATCATAATAGGCATATTCCACCGGAGGAATCACAAAACGCCCCTCACTCCTTGGAATAAAAGGCAATTCAAAACTTTTTCTTCCCGATGTTCCGGATGCTCCGTTTGTGTAATTATTATTGGTTTTGGCATCATACTTCTCAAAATCGGCCGGAAGTTCAATTTTTGGAGCCTCTATCAGGTTCAGATTTCCACTGCCGTTTATATCCACCATAACAGAAGCAGCCTCGTGTGTCTTAATATCGTTACGGCTCAGTTTTACATCCATGCTGAATTTACCAACACCTCCGCCAAACGAAGCCGGAGCCCCGGCAGGAAGCGGTGCAACACTAATTTTAGCAGCTTTCGAAGAAACCCTCTTTTTAACAGTCTGATATCCGGCATCAAAAAAATCATCAAAAATAGAGTGTCCGCCACCTCCGGAGGTTTGAATCTGCACTTGGCAAATCATCTCGGCAGGCTCTATCTTTATCTCTCCCGATTGCTGAGGCAGCAACATATATTTTCTTAAAACAGCCGAATTATAAATCTGATTCCCTACGCTCTCCCTCACAAAGTTGATATTCTGCGGAGTCTCTATCTCCTGGTTCCAGAAACCGTTGAATACGGGGAATTTAATATCCTCAAAACCGGCTATCGGGAGACGGGTGTATAATTTTAAGGTTGCAATAATTGGTTCCCCTTTTACCACTTTGGTTTTGCTGAACGAAAGTTTAAGGAACACATCATCTCCCGATACATCAGCACTTTGTCTCCCCTGTGACGAGGCACTCCCCCGGGAAGATTGTCTCCCTTGATTGCCGGATGCACCGTCTACCACATCAATATCAAACCCCTTTGCCGTATACGTTTTCCCGCTTATAGAAGTGGAGGCAGAGGAGACTTTGGCACTTCCCACCTTGTTAGGCCTCACAATAAAAGTGTAACTCATCTCTACGGCATCGGTACGCCGGCCGTTCATAATTTGCGTGCTGGACATTCTGGATGGCGAAGGACCGGCCAGAACATCCAGTCCCGTAAAAGTAGGTGTAACAAAATCGGACATCTCACCGTCGGCGGTATAAACTACTTTAAAAACCTCATCCTGTCCTACAACCCGCGGCGCATCAACTATAAAAGAATTCTGAGCTGATGCAAACTGTGCGGTAAATAAAAGTAAAAGCGATATTATAATTTTATTTATTTGAAACATACCTTTATATTTTACCAATTTTTCTCTTTTTGTTTTGATTTAAGTAACTTGGCTTTTTCTTTATTGACCTTCTCCTGAGTCTGATTCTCTTTCTCCTGCATTGCCTGAAGCATCTGTTCTGCTGCCTGCGGACTTATTTTAGGAGGCTGACCGTTCTGCTTATCCTGATTAGGGTCTTTATTATCCTTGTTATCTTTATTTTGATCTTTGTCCTGATCTTTGTTTTGATCCTTATTCTGATCTTTGTTTTGATCTTTGTTTTGATCCTTATTTTGATCTTTATTCTGATCCTTGTTCTGATCTTTATTCTGATCCTTATTCTGATCTTTGTTCTGATCCTTATTCTGATCTTGTTTCTTCTGATCTTCCAGCTTCTTCATGGCATATGTGTAATTTGCCTTGGTCTCCATATCATCAGGGTTTCGCCTTAACGAATTCTTATAGGCATCAACCGCCTGTTGATATTTTTTCTGCGCAAGATAAGAATTTCCCAGATTATGATAATAATCGGATGCTACAGATGGAGTTGTTTTTGTGTTTTCAACACTCCAACCGGGGCTATACAATACTCTGCCCATAGAATCTGCAATGGCAGTATATGCTTTCTCCGCATTTGCCACATCTTCCATTTTAAATAACGTATTTGCCAGATTAAAGTTGGCAGCAACAGATGTCGTGTCTTTCAGAAGAGCTTTTCTATACTCAACCTCCGCCTCTTTATAATTCTTTTTCTCAAAAAACCGATTCCCTTTTCTTACATCTTTTTTATCTACCTGAGCAAAACTCTGCAAAGAAGTAAAACACACAAGTGCCGTTACCATAAACATTCTTTTACCAATCCGGCGGTTTCCCACCAGAAATTCCAGCAGGAAGAAAAAGAGTGCTATTGCCAAAAAGTACATATATTGTTCATCAAAATCTTCAAACACAACAGAATTATATTGTCCTCCATCCAGTTTCCTTATATCATCAATAATAGGATTCAGACCAAACTCCACGGTTCCCGCTTTTACATAAGCCCCGTTACCCGCAACAGCAATCTCCTCCAGCGTCTTTTCATCCAGCTTGGTCACCACAATATTCCCCTCCCTGTCTTTTAAGAGCTCTCCGCTCTCATTCACAGGAATAGGCTTCCCCTGGGCAGACCCAACCCCTACGCAAAACACCTTTATCCCAACTTCAGCCGCCGTTTTAGCAGCAGCCACCGCATCATCCTCATGATTCTCACCATCGGTAATAAGGATAATTGCCTTGTTATTCTCATTCGCCTGCGCATCAGAACTAAAACTCCTGATAGCGGTAGTAATGGCATCCCCCAGCGCAGTACCCTGCACCGGAACAGACGAGTTGGAAATGGAATTAAGGAATATCTTCGCCGATACATAATCGGTTGTGATAGGGAGCTGCACAAACGACTGCCCGGCAAACACAATCAGTCCAATTCTGTCTCCCTGCAATTTATCCACCAACCTTGATATTGCAAGTTTTGCCCTCTCCAAACGGTTGGGAGAATAATCCTGAGCCATCATGGAATTGGAAACATCCAAGGCAATCATAATCTCCGCCCCTTTCTTACTGGTCTCCTTAAGGCGTGCCCCTATCTGCGGACGCGAAAGGGCAACCACAAAGAAAAGCCAGGCCACAGAGAAGAACACAAGCCTCACCCATCCTTTTGCATGGGAACGGGTTGGCATCAGCCTCTCTATCATATCGGGATTACCCAATGCGGCAATCTTTTTTCTCCGCCCTCTTCTGTAAAACGCATAGAGCACAAAGAAAACAGGAATTAATAAAATCAATAATAAATAGTGCGGTGTAGCAAATTGTATCATATCTCTCTCCTCCTTAGTCTGGTATTTGTTTGGTTACAAAAAATCTCAAAAACAACTCCAAGGCTATTGCAGCCAAGGCAATAAGGGCAAAATTCATAAACAGCTCCTTATAAAGAGGAAACGAATCAACCAAGGTTTTATTCTTCTCCATTTTATTAATCTCGCCGTAAATTTCCAATAATTTAGAGTTATCGGTAGCTCTAAAATATTTGCCGTCCGTATCCTCCGCTATCTTTTTAAGAAGCGGCTCATCAATCTGAACCTCAACCTGTTGTATCTCCACTCCATAAGGAGTCATAAACGGATACGGAGCCGTTCCATGCGCTCCCACTCCTATTGTATAAACCCTTATACCATAAGTCTTTGCAATCTCTGCAGCCATCTGCGGCGATATCTCTCCGGAATTATTAACACCATCGGTGAGTAAAATAATCACCCGGCTTTTTGCCTTTGAATCTTTCAATCTGGCAACTGCCGTAGCCAATCCGTTTCCAATGGCCGTACCATCCTCAATAAGACCGCATTCAATCTCCTTCATAAGATTAATTAACGTTGCCCGGTCTGTGGTAAGGGGAGATTGCGTATAACTCTCTCCGGCAAATACCACAACCCCGATTCTATCGGAAGGACGCTCTGCAATAAACTGAATAGCAATATCTTTGGCCGCTCCAATTCTATCGGGAGTAAAATCCCGTGCGAGCATACTGGTAGAAATATCCAGAGCCAGCACAATATCAATTCCCTCGGTATCTGTCCTCTCAAACGTTGAAGAAGAACGGGGACGCGCAATAGCTACCATAATTGCCGCCAGCGCAATGGTTCTCAACACAAAAGGGAGATGCATCAAGATCTTCTTAAATCCGCCCCCTTTATACTGCCACGGAATAATGGTGGAAACCAACAAATACGGACGGAATCCTTTTAATTCCCGATAAATGTAGAGAACTACCATAGGAACCAGCAGCACCAACAACCATAATAATTTAGGATATTCAAAAAACATAATTATTTACCCTCCTCCTTTTTTTTCGTCTGAGTTTCCGTAGTTTCCTGTTTTTCTTGTTGTCCCGGCTTATCATACCTCTGCGGCCTGCCGTATTTTGTCTGCTTCTGCTGCACTTCCTGCTCCAACTCCTGCATAAACGTAGAATTTACAAACCGCACCGCAATAGGAATCGCATCCTCATTCTCAGCCTCCAGCGGAGTATATTTTGCAAACTTCACCAAATCCGCCAGCTTAAACAATTCGTTCAACTCATTATATGGCTTTGCCTCCATCTTTTTATCGGTGAGGCTACCCATAATTTCCATAGAAGTCTTCTCCATAGCACTCACGTCATACCTCTGTTCAATATATTCACGCAACGTATCGGTAATTCCGGTATAATATTGCTTCTCCTTACCGGCCTGCCACAGCTTCTGGGTTCTGAGTTTATCAAGCTCCCTAAGGGCAATAATGTGAGGAGGATCCTTAACAATAGGCTTTCCAAAGAAATTTTTATGCTCCCGTCTATATTTTATATACCTGTACACTATATAAATAATAACAATGACCAACAACCCCAACAAAATCCACGGAAGCACCTCCTTAAACGTAACCGGATAGTTAATCTGTCCTTTAATATCATACATCTTAAAAGTAGCCGTATCCATCTGAACAGGATTTACAGCCACAGACGGCATATCAAAATAAACAGTATCCCCGTTAATAATCATCAGAGGCTGAGGAAGTTTATAATATCCGCTATCAAAAGAGGTAAGCAACAACTTAGCCTCCAGCTGCGAAATCCCCGATTGAATAGAAATCGTATCCAATTGAATCTCCTTCAGCACCTCCAGTTTTACACTATCCTGCTTTAAAATCTCTCCATAAGGTGCAACTGCAATCCGTTTATCGCTGGGAACCTTAAAAACAGCACTCCACAACAAATGATCCCCCACCAAAATAGAATCTTTGCTCAACTTAGAACTCTCTACCTTAAAATACGCAGGATTCTGCGCCGGAGACTGTGCGAGATTCTGAAAAGGATTCTGCACAGAGGTCTGCGCATTAATACCCGACGATATACCACAAATCAACAACAAGAGAATGAACATCTTGCAATATGATTTTCTATTTCTAAAATATCTCATATACTCCATATTCCTTAATGTGATTTAAATAAAGATAGTAATCCTTTTACATAATCCTGATCGGTACCTATACTCACGCTATCAACTCTAAACTTATTAAAAAGTTGCTTCGCCTGCAAAAACGCCCCCACACTCCACTTATCATAATACTCTCGCACCGCCTTGCTGGAGGTATCCACCCAACTCTCTCGGCCGCTCTCGGCATCCCGCACCCGCACCATCCCAATATCGGGAATACTCCTCTCCCGAGGATCAAATATATTAATCACCGATATATCATGCCTATTCACCGCAATCTTAAGAGCCTCCTCATAATTGGGTTTACTCTGTGCATCCACATCCAGCAAATCCGACAACAAAAACGCCGTACATTTGCGTTTAATCGCATTGGTTAAAAACCGCAATGCCTCCGATATATTGGTACCGTCACTCTGAGGCTTAAACTCCAGCAGCTCCCTTATAATCCGGAGCAAATGGCTTCTCCCCTTCTTTGGAGGAATAAACTTCTCCACCTTGGAGCTAAAAAACAACGCCCCAACCTTATCATTATTAATAGATGCCGAGAAAGAGAGCACCGCCGCAATCTCTGCAATGAGCTCCCTCTTACTTTTTGCCGTAGTGCCGAATATGCTGGACGAACTCACATCAATCAGCAACACCACCGTCATCTCACGCTCCTCCTCAAAAACCTTAATATAAGGCGAACGGAGCCGGGCAGTCACATTCCAATCCATATTCCTCACGTCATCCCCAAACTGATACTCCCGCACCTCGCTAAAAGCCATACCGCGCCCCTTAAATGCCGAATGATACTCACCCGCAAAAATCTGGTGCGACAAAGACCTCGTCTTAATCTCAATCTTCCTAACTTTCTTTAATAAATCATTATCCATAAAAACTTTTTCTACCCCGCTACAGCGGACAACTCATTATATAATAACTATTTATCATCCATTTATTTTTTTCCTTCTTCTCTCTCCTCAACTCTTCCCCCTCCCCACAAAAAAATTTCATAAAATGAGATTTTGCAAGGCATACAAAGATTTTAAAGCGGAGCATACTCCAGTATGTGAGCATTTAAAATATTCGCATAACGCCGCAAAAGCCATTTTATGGAATTTTTTTAAGGAACCTCAACGGTGTTCATGATATCGGTAATAATACCCTCCGTTGTCACATTCTCCGCCTCAGCCTCATAAGTGAGCCCGATTCTGTGCCTTAATACCTCATAACACACCGCACGTACATCTTCGGGAATTACGTATCCTCTTCTCTTAATAAATGCATACGCTTTAGAAGCCATTGCTAATGAGATACTTGCACGAGGAGAAGCTCCGTAGGCAATTAAATCTTTTAACTTGCCCAAGCCATATTCATCGGGAGTTCTGGTAGCATATACAATATCAACAATATATTTCTCAATTTTTTCATCCATGTAAACATCTCTTACCACCTCGCGGGCACGAATAATATCCTCGGGTTTAAGCACGGTGCTTGCTTTAGGAAAAGAGCTGGCATTATGCATTTTAATAATAAGTTTCTCCTCCTCTTTCTTTGGATAAGTTACAATCACTTTTAGCATAAACCTATCTACTTGAGCCTCAGGAAGCGGATAGGTTCCCTCCTGCTCAACCGGATTTTGGGTAGCCATTACAAGGAATGGTTTAGGAAGCTTGTAAGTTTGGTCGCCAATGGTTACCTGTCTCTCCTGCATAGCCTCCAAAAGGGCTGATTGTACTTTTGCCGGAGAACGGTTAATCTCATCCGCCAATACAAAATTGGCAAAAACAGGTCCCTGCTTTACCTGAAACTGCTCGTTCTTCTGACTATAAATCATGGTTCCTACAACATCGGCAGGAAGTAAATCGGGAGTAAACTGGATTCGGCTGAACTTAGCATCTACAATATTTGCCAACGTATTAATTGCCAAAGTCTTTGCCAATCCGGGCATGCCCTCAAGCAAAATATGTCCGTCTGCAAGCAAGCCAATTAAAAGATTCTCTACCAAATGTTTCTGCCCAACAATCACCTTGTTCATCTCCATAGAGATAATGTCTACAAAAGCGCTCTCTTTCTGGATTCTTTCGTTTAATTCTTTTATATTTACGGTTTCCATATTAAATAATTTTGTATTTTATTTTTTCTATCATTTCAATATTATTTACCCAATCACTATATTTGCAAAAATGCAAGCTACAAATTTAGTAATTTTAATGAGATATTTTATTCGTTTATCCTACAATGGAGCGGCTTTTTGCGGCTGGCAAATTCAGGAAAATGCAAATAGCGTTCAGGAAGAACTCCAAAAAGCACTTTCAACACTTCTAAAAGAGCCCATATCCGTTACAGGAGCAGGCAGGACAGACAGTGGAGTAAATGCCGTCAATTACATTGCCCATTTTGATAGCCAGGTATTTGCACAGGACACACGCCAAGTCCTTTACAAATTAAATGCCATTCTGCCCAAAGAGATATGTATACACGACATTTTTCCGGTACATGCAGATGCTCACGCCCGCTTTGATGCGGTCAGCCGCACCTATAAATACTACATCCACACAGAAAAAGATCCGTTCAACTCCAACTTCTCTTATTATCTTCCTCCCGATAGAGTGGATTTTGAAAAAATGAACCTTGCCGCCACCTATTTTCTTGGAGAAAAAGAGTTCTCCAGTCTGGAAAAAGTAAACGGTGGCAACAAAACCTCCATCTGCAACGTAACCGAAGCATTCTGGACCCCTATAGATGCCACTCATTATGTATTCACCGTTACCGCCAATCGCTTCTTGCGAAACATGGTCCGCGCCATGGTAGGCTCCCTGCTGGAAGTAGGATTCGGCAAACGTCCCCCCGAATGGATTATCACCATGCTTGCAGAAAAAAACCGATGCGCTGCCGGTCACTCCGTACCGGGTAATGCACTGTTTCTATATAAAATAGAGTACCCATATTAGCATTCAAAAAAAAATATGACATTTACGTCCTATCCTAAAAAGGGAGAATCATCACTCTTCCCATTAAACAAAGGCTCAAAAATCACTTCTTTTCCGGAGCGGATGATGTTCTAATATATCTTTCATCCATTTTTGAGAACTTACATGGGTATAAATTTCGGTGGTGAGGATGCTTTCGTGCCCCAGCATTTGCTGTACCACACGTAGGTCTGCGCCGTTTTCTATTAAATGGGTGGCAAAAGAGTGGCGGAAAGTGTGGGGAGAGATCTCTTTGGTGATACCGGCCGCAGCAGCCAGTTGTTTTACAATAAGGAAGACCATCTCGCGGGAGAGTTTGCCTCCCCGACGGTTTAAAAATACGGTATGATCCGATTCGGCGGCAAAAGAGGTTTTTGCCGTATGCCGACCTCTGCTTTTTTGCGCCGTCTGCAAAATATCCCACCGTTGCGGAATGTAATTTTCAACGGCCTGAATAGCAGGTTCACCTATCGGGACAAGACGCTGCTTATCTCCTTTCCCTATTACACGAATAAAAGAATCCTTAAAAAACAGATCGGACAGACGCAGGTTTACCAGTTCTGAAACACGTAATCCACAAGAATACAGCATCTCCAAAATTGCACGGTTCCGTTTTCCCTCCGGTTGAGATAGATCAACCGAGATAAGAATTGCCTCCACCTCCTCTACGGAGAGGACGGCAGGAAGATGTCGGGGTACCTTGGGAGTATCTATTCTAGCGCACGGATTGGCATGATCTCTTTGTCCGGCTATGCCGTAATCCCCCTGTATCTCCCTATATTTATAAAAGGCTTTTATGGAGCTGATACGCCTAGCTTGACTTCTTTTGGAAATTCCGCAATCATACCCGTACTTTAAGAACTCTTCCACGTGATCGGGTGTTAGTTGTAAAGGGGTGGGAAGATTTTCCAAATGAGCATTATAAGAGCGCAGATATTCTATAAATTTTCCAAGATCCGATAAATAGGAAGAAATGGTATGAGCAGAGAGAGAACGTTCCAAACGCAGATAGGACGAAAAATCGGATAAAGCATCTTTCCACTCATCATCCTCCCCTTTTATTTTAATGTTACCTTTATATGTCATATCTTTGTAAAATTATAAACTGCACGAAATATTCTTCAAAGTTAAAAATTTTATTAAACAGAAAGAAAATATGTATCTGAAAAAGACAAAAATTATTTGTACAATATCCGACAAAAACTGCTCTACAGAGTTCTTAAAAAGCCTTTATGATGCCGGGATGAACGTGGTAAGAATTAATTCCGCACATCTTGATCCGCAAAGGGCACAGAAAATTGTAGATCATACAAGGGCCGTATCGGATAAGATCGCTATTCTGGTTGATACAAAAGGACCGGAGGTACGGCTTACCGCTATGGATCCCGATGAAGGATTTGTCATTGAACAAGGGAAAGCCATTGAGATTTTTAGCAATACCAAAGGAATATGCACCCCATGGGCACTCTTTACAAATTGCAGTACCTTTGTAGACGATGTTCCGGTTGGGGCCAGAGTTCTTATTGACGACGGAGAAATTGCCCTTAAGGTAACCGGCAAAACCGATATAAAGCTTCTATGCGTAGCAGAGAGTACGGGACGCATTAAAGGGCGCAAGAGTATTAACATTCCCAATGTATATATTAATCTTCCATCCATTAGCGACAGAGATAAAGAGTTTATTCTCTGGGCTATACAGGCAGACATAGAATTTATTGCCCATTCGTTTGTGCGTAATAAAGAGGATTTGCTGGCTATCCATAAAATACTAAAAGAAAACAAAGAGTTATCCCCTACCGGAAGCAACCATCTTAAAATTATCTCCAAAATAGAGAATCAGGAGGGGGTAGATAATCTGGAAGAGATTCTCAATCATTGCTACGGAGTGATGGTAGCCCGAGGAGATTTGGGAGTTGAGATTCCGGCAGAAAAAATTCCGGCCATTCAGAAAAATATTGTAAACAAATGCCGTGCCCGTAAAAAGCCGGTCATTATTGCTACTCAGATGCTTCACTCCATGATTGAGCACCCGCGGCCAACCAGAGCGGAGGTGACCGATGTAGCAAACGCCATTTTACAAAGCACCGATGCCATTATGCTAAGCGGAGAGACCGCCAGCGGACAATATCCCATTGAAGCGGTTAAAATGATGTACACCATTGCAAAGGAGGTAGAAAGCGAGGTTTCTGTCTCATTGGATATTCATCTGGAGAAAGTGAGCCGCCCCATTGTTGCCGTGCTTGCCAAATCGTTGGTTGCCGCTACACAAATGCTCCCTATTAAAGCTATTATTATAGATACCCAAACCGGCAGAACCGGCCGTTACCTCTCCGAGTTCAGACCGCACATTCCTATTTATGCAATGTGTTATAACCCTTATACCCAAAGAGAACTGGCTTTATCCTATGATGTTTTTCCTTACGCACTTACACCACAGCACTCCAAAGATGAATTTGCCAAAACAGCTATTAAGGGGTTGTTGGAAAAAGGACGCATTGTTAAAGGTGACTTCATTGGAATCATAGGGGGTAATTATACCGATGATTCCGGTGCTTCATTCATGGAAATCATTGAGGTAAAACTATAAAATCGGCTGCAAAAGTGCCAAACGGCTACCCTTCTGGTTGCATATAACAGAATACGTTATATTCTTTTGCAAGTCAGACATTTACAATAGAGCTTAGAGTAAAGTGCTAACGGATTTGCAACGTGGTCACTCCATGTTTTGTAAATTATATCGGTAAGTGTGGCAAACTGCACACCTTCCTCTAATCCGTGCGTTTCCACTCGTCTGTAAGCTCTTTGCGGATTTCAATGGACTTTATACGTTGATTGATCCAATTCTCTGAATATCCCAAACGACGATAATCAGTC
>JAVWIB010000087.1:0-12284 GCA_036639755.1 Bacteroidales bacterium | reverse complement strand
TGTAACCGGTAATACAAAAATTGTAAGGATGGTAGCCATTAATAAACCGCCCATAATGGTGGCAGCCATTCCCGCAAACATTGCATCAAACAATAACGGAAGCATACCCAGGATTGTTGTTCCGGAAGCCATCGTTACAGGTACAATTCTGGTTTTGGTAGCCTGTATAACGGCATGCAATGGTTCCAGTCCGCTGTTCGCCTCTATTCCAATCTGGTCTACCAGCACAATGGCATTTTTTATATTCATACCTATTAAACCAAGCAAGCCAAGCATTGCAAAGAAGTCGAGCGATTTTCCAAACAGCAGCAAACCCCACACAACTCCAATAAAAATTAACGGAAGCATAGCCATAATTACCAATGGCTTCTTATAGGCCGTAGGGAATAACAACAACAGCACAAAATAGATAATAAGGAAGGTAAGAGGGATATTCTCCGCCAATGCATTATTGGAGGTGTCTTGCTGATCCTGATCTCCAAGATACATTAATTTATATCCTGCCGGAATCTTTATACTATCTTGTATCTGGCTATAAATACTTTTAAATGCAGCTATTGCATTTACGTCTCTGCGGGGTTCGCAGCGCATAAGCATTAAACGCTCTCTGTTGTATCTGTTAATAACACTATATTCATAATCAACCACGTAGTTATCAGAAACCTGATCTACGGACACTTGCATAGATTTGGGGCTATAAATAGGAAGTGTTCTTATATCATTTGCACTAAGCGAATCAATACCTGCATCTTTTAACAAGATAGGCATAATCACATCACCTTCTCTGTATTCGCCCAATGGAATACCGTTTGTGGCAGCCTTTAGGGCATAGGCAAATTGTTGACGGGTAATACCCAGCCTCAACCCTTTCTCCTGCGAATAAAGCGGATTCATTACCGGCACTTTGTTGCCCCAGCCGTTACGCACATCCATCACCATCTCATTTTTTCTGGCCAGATCCATTGCCTGGTTCGTAAGAGCAGTGAGGGTATCAATATTACTCCCGATAAATCCTATTTCAATTTTTGCCTCCGGTACCGGCGAAAGCATAAAGAGGCTGGAACGGGTAATAACATCGGGATAATTATCGCGCATATGGGTGTAAAATTCCTCCTCAACCGCTGCGGTGTATTTGGAATCGGTTACCTCTATCATTACGTTGGCATAATTTGGAAGCGGCCCGAATGAGGCACTTGCAAGGTAATAGCGGATAGGAGACCCCCCCATGGTTATTGTATACGATTTCACCCGCTCATCTTTGTTCAAGTACTCCTCTATCTTGTATGAATTTTTCTCCACATCACGAATAGCATAACCGTCGGGGAAGATTAAATCTGCCCTCATATACGGCTTATCCATAGAAGGGAAGAAACTCTGCGGCATAATTCCCATAACCCACAACGAGAAAAACAGAAATATCACAACCGAGGATAAAGTTATAAATCTCCTTTTAATGAGCTTGGTTAGTATATCCTCAAATTTATGATATAGTTTGGTGTCATACGGATCTGCAATGGCTCCCCCTTCATTCTCTTTTAGAATAAAGTTACCAAAAACCGGGGTCTGGCTCAAAGCAAGAATCCAACTCAATCCCAACGATATAGCAAGCACAATAAATAACGGTTTTACAATTTCCGCAACGGAAGCCGGAGCAAGAAACATTGGAAGGAAAGAACATACTGCAATAAAAGTCGCACCAAGCAACCCCCATTGCGGAGTGATTGCCCCTTCAATAAGTGCCCGTCGGCGATCCAGTCCCCGTTTTATTCCTATCTGTGCGTTATCGGTTACCACAATGGCATTATCTACCAACATACCCATGGCAATAATAAAAGCAGCCAGAGAAGTTCGGTTTAATCCTACCCCCATCACCAGCATAATCAGCAAGGTTCCCCCCACCGAAAACAGCAGCGAACTGCCTATTAATACTCCGGCACGGGAACCCATTACCAAAAAGATAACCGCAATTACAATAAACAGAGACTCCAGCAAATTAATGATAAAACCATTATTAGCCTCACGGGCAATCGTATTTTCGGGATAAATAGTCTCTATCTGCATCCCCACGGGTAATTTTCCTTCAAAATTGGAAAGACAGGCAGCAACCTTATCTCCAACCGCAACAACATCATCTTTTGCCCCCGTAGCAACTCCTATTCCTATCGCTGCTTTGCCGTTCACCCTCATAAGAGTAGAAGGAGGATCCATATAGCCCATCTCAACCGTTGCAATATCGCCTATCCTCACCTCCATCCCGGTTTTTGAGAGAATAATCTGATTCCTTATATCGTCCAGACTTTTATAGGTACCATCTACATTCACTTTTACCTGATACTCTCCCGCATTCAACTCGCCGCTGTTTACCAACAGGTTCTGAGATTGCAGAATCCCCATAATGGAGTTAGGATCCAGCCCAAGATTGGCCATGGTGGGAATATCAAAGAAAATATTTACAACCTGTATCTGTTCTCCAAATAGCTGAACCTTCTGTACTCCCACAACAGGGGTAAGTTCTGTTTTAATCTGTTGCGCAACATCTCTTAACTCTCTATATGTAAAACCTTTTTCCATGGTTAAGGCATAATAAATACCGTAAACATCTCCAAAGTCATCATTTACAATAACAGGAGCGGCACCCGGTGGAAGCTGAGCCTGTACATTGGTAACTTTTCTCCTGAGCTCGTCCCATTTTACCGGCATTCTATCGGGATCAATCGTGGGCAAAAGCTCTATTTTAATTTTAGAGATTCCAAATCGGGATTCCGATTCTATTTTTAACACCTCGCTCATAGATTGTATTTCGCGCTCTATGGGTTCGGTAATAAGTTTTTCAACCTCCTCCGGCTTTGCTCCCGGATACTGAGTAATTAATACTGCCGTTTTAATACTAAACGGCGAATCTTCCTTTTTGGGAAGTTCAAAAAACGAGATAGCACCTCCTATCAGCAAAACTGCCAATATGAAGTATATCACCTTTTTATTCTCCAATGCATATTTTGGAATATTCATAGCCTGCTTAGTCGTTTAATAAATTAACCTCTTCTCCATCTGTCACCCTGTTTGCGCCTGCCGTAACAACAAGTTCACCGGGGGTAAGTCCCTGTACTACCACTATTTTGGTTTTGTTAATAATCTCTCCGTAATGCACATCCCGTCTGTTTACTTTTTTAGTTTGAGGATCGTACACAAAGACACTTCCTTTATCATTTTCAGGATTATTGGAAACGGCAGAAATAGGTATGATCGTATAGTCCAGTAAAGACTTTTCTTTAATTACCAGCTCAATGGAACAAGAAAAACCAACTGCCACTTTGTATGTATTCAGATTGAATTTGGGGTCTGAAATGGTTACAAAAATAGGGATACCCGAACCGTCAGGCGATGCCTGCACAAACTCTTTTATTTTAGCCCTGAATCTTGTCCCTTTGTAAGAGTCGAACTCCACATAAATCTCGGGATTATTGGTAATATAACTTAGAGCCGTTTCCGGTAAAGTAGCCTGCATCTGTAATTTTGCAGGATTAATAAGACATACAACCCTGTCTCCGGTTCTTACTTCCTGATAATTTTCAACAAATTTCTTTTGTATAAAACCATCAAAAGGGGCGGTAAGCACCGTCTCATCCAATAGTTGTTTTGCATTCTCATAAGCAGATTTAGCATTCTCTGCAGCAGCTACCGTACTTTCATACTCTTGTTTGGAAATTGCCTGTTTACTTAATAATTTTTCCGCCCTTTGCAGTTGAGATTGCGCCGTAAGATAGGATGCCTTTTTAGCATCGTAAGCAAGCTGATAATCGCGGGGGTCCATCTTTGCAATAATTTGACCTTTTTTAACACTCTGTCCTTCAACCACGTTTACAGCAATAAGCGGCCCCGATGTTCTAAAAGCAAGATTACTGAATTGATCCGGTGTTACAACACCGCTAAAAGTGTTGGTGGCAATACTAAAAGATTTTACCTCAGACACTTTCACCGGCCTGACGGGCTTTTCTTTTACGGCAGATTGTTTGCACGAAAAAAGTGCGGAGACTGCAAACAGCAGCACAAGTCCTTTGTTGAGTTTCATACGTTTGTTATTATTATTATTTTTATAGTATTAATATCCATTTATAAGTACTTTTGTTCACTTGGAAACTAATTAAACTTTTCAAGTTTTTATATTCTCGAAAAGTTGGATTATAGAGGCTCAAAAATTATGCCATGCCAAATATACTTACTTTTTGCGATTGACCAGCTCGTTTTTTTTATCTTTTTTTGTATTATTAATTAATGTACGTTTAAAAATGACTCAGAGCAGAATAGATGCAATTGTCACACATAAAATTTGGGGATTTGTAATCTTTATCGCAATTATCTTTTTTATGTTCCAGGTAACTTTTTACCTGGGAAAATTTCCAATGGACTGGATTGAATACGGCGTTGAAAAGTTAAGCGACATTGTGGCAGCCCAAATGACGGCCGGGATGCTGAAAGACCTTATTATTGGTGGAGTTATAAGCGGCGTAGGGGGTGTTCTGGTGTTCCTGCCCAACATTGTAATTTTATTTTTATTTATATCTATGATGGAATCCACCGGATACATGGCACGTGCCGCTTTTCTTATGGACGGGATTATGCACAAGGTGGGGTTGCAGGGGGGATCATTTATTCCGCTTATTATGGGATTCGGGTGTAATGTTCCGGCAATTCTGGCTACCAAGGCTATTAAAGATCATAGCAGCCGTCTTATTACAATCCTAATAAATCCACTGATGTCGTGCAGCGCACGTCTTCCGGTATACCTACTTTTAGTGAGTGCCTTTTTTCCACGTTCGGCCGGATTGGTGCTTTTTGGAATTTATGTATCGGGAATCATTCTTGCTGCTATTATGGCAAAAATATTTAGAAAAACATTGTTTGCGAACGACAGGATTATTAGAAGTGAGAAATTACCTCCGTATAAAATTCCCGAATTAAAGAGTGTTCTGAAAGAGACCCTTGTACAAGGAGGACAATATCTGCACAAAATAGCCACAATCATATTGGCCGGCTCTATTATAATATGGGGACTCAATTATTTTCCCTCAAGAGACCACTCCTTTTTATATATGTTCGGCCAGTTTATTGAACCGATTATTTCTCCCCTTGGGTTCAACTGGAAGATAGGGGTTGCCTTGCTTACCGGAGTACCGGCCAAGGAGGTGATTGTAAGCTCCTTGGAAGTTCTTGATGCCTTGGGTACAATAACTCCCGCCAGTGCTATTTCCCTTATGCTGTTCACCCTTATCTATTCTCCGTGCTTTGCAACATTGGTTGCGATTAAGAATGAAACCGGGGGCTGGAAGTGGCCACTCTTTACCGTAGCATACACAATTGTTCTGGCTTGGTTCGTAGCCTTTTTAGCTTTTCATTTGTTTTCTTTTATCCTGCGATAATTATGACACACCACCTTTCAACCCAGACAATCATTACGGCAATCACTATTGCCATTGCCGTCATATATATAATTTACAAAATGATCCGCTCCATAAAAAACCGCCGCAACGGGTGCAACGGATGCGGTAGCTGCAGTTGCACGGGGTGTCCCTCAAAAAAGGACTAACGCCCCATCCGGATAACAAAACGTAAAGAAGCCCCTTCTTTTTACGCCCATCACCGGGTGTACTACAATAAAAAAAAAGCAATCACTTCTGATTGCTTTTTTGTACGGGATAGGAGAATCGAACTCCTATTTGAAGAATGAGAATCTTCCGTCCTGACCGTTAGACGAATCCCGCATGGGTTTTGTGGGTGCAAAGATAGAGATAATTTTTAAATGTGCAAGAATTTCTATTTTATTTGTTATCTTCGTAGCTTGTGTTAAAGGAATAGTATATTAAAAAACAGAGATAGATTATGTCAGATATTGAAATTGCAAGAGAGGTAAAGATGACTCCAATTGCTACGATTGCTGCAAAGTTGGGGATTGATCTTGATGATTTGGAACTTTATGGAAAGTACAAGGCTAAGATTCCGCTAAGTTATAAAGAGCGTGTGCCGCAGGATGGTAGAGGAAAACTTATTTTGGTTTCTGCAATTTCGCCTACTCCGGCAGGTGAGGGGAAAACAACGGTGTCTATTGGGTTGGCACAAGGGATGAACAGGCTTGGTAAACAGGCTACAGTGGTTCTGAGAGAACCATCTTTGGGCCCGGTGTTTGGTATTAAGGGGGGAGCTACCGGAGGAGGATATTCACAGGTACTTCCAATGGAGGATATTAATCTTCATTTTACCGGAGATTTTTCGGCAGTGGAAAAGGCTCACAATTTACTTGCAGCCCTTATTGATAATAATATCCAAAGCAAAAAAAATTCGTTGAACCTAGATCCGCGTACTATTTCATGGAAACGGGTTATGGATATGAACGACCGCTCTTTACGAAAGATTGTTGTGGGATTGGGCGGCACGGCATCGGGAATTCCGCGCGAGACAGGGTTTGATATTACGGCGGCATCGGAGGTAATGGCAATTTTGTGTATAGCGGAGAACCTGACCGATTTAAGAGAGAGGTTGGGAACTATTTTTATTGGATATACGTTTGATAAAAAACCGGTTTATGCCAGAGATCTTAAGGCCAACGGCGCAATGGCGGCTTTATTAAAAGATGCCATTAAGCCAAACCTGGTACAGACGATAGAGGGGACTCCGGCTATTATTCACGGCGGCCCTTTTGCTAATATTGCGCAGGGAACCAATACGGTTGTGGCAACAAAAACATCTTTGGCGTTAAGTGATTATACCATTACCGAGGCTGGTTTCGGATTTGATCTGGGGGCAGAAAAGTTTCTGGATATTAAATGCCGATTTGCCAAATTAAATCCGGATGCAGTTGTGCTGGTGGCTACCGTAAGGGCACTTAAATATCATGGCGGAATGTCTTTGAAAGCTCTTAAAGAGGAGACAACGGCATGCGCAGACGGCGTGTGCAGCATTGAGGAGATAACAGGACGGCTGAATGCCCTTAAACGGGGTATTGAAAACCTGCAGAAACATGTGGAGAATATAAAGTTATTTAATCTTACCCCGGTGGTTGCTGTAAACCGTTTTACAACAGATGCACAGGCAGAGCTTGACTACATAAACGAATATTGCCGGGCAATGGGGGTGCAATGCTCTATTGTAGATGTTTGGGCCAAAGGGGGAGCAGGAGCAGAGGAGCTTGCCCATCTGGTTGGCGATACTGCAGATTATGCTGCACAGAATAATAAGAAGTATCAGCCCCTTTATAAACTGGAGGAGAGCGTTGAGAACAAGATAGCAACGATTGCAAAAAAAATATACGGAGCCGAGGCGGTTGACTACACATCCAAAGCAAAGGCAGATCTTAAAAAGATTTCAAATCTGGGTCTCGATAATTTAGCAATCTGCATGGCTAAAACACAAAAATCTCTCTCGGATAATCCGGATCTTTTGGGACGGCCAAAGGATTTTATTATTACCGTACGCGAAATTGAGATTGCATCGGGAGCCGGATTCCTTATCCCAATTACGGGAGAAATCATGAGAATGCCGGGGTTGCCTGAGGAGCCATCTTCTGAGCGGATTAATATTAATGCAGATGGCCGGATTGAGGGGTTGTTTTAAATTGCTATGGTGAATAGCCAAAAGAATATATATGAATACAACGTGCTGCAAGTATTGCTCCAAAGAGAGTAAGATGAGCGAGTTGATTGCTCGTAATTATAAGTTGCTTAACGTATTAAGCCGTTTTGGCATTGCGCTTGGCTTTGGGGAAAAATCGGTTAAGGAGGTATGCCGGATTAATAATGTAGATTGCAATACGTTTCTGGCGGTGGCTAATTTACTGAATCAGGAACAGGGACCGCAGTCTCAACAAACTATCGGGGAGGCAAAATTGCCTGATTTTTCTGCGACGGCCCTTGCGGAGTACCTAAAACGCTCCCACTCTTATTTTCTGGATTTTAAGCTCCCATCTATACGAGAGGCACTGGAGAAGGCAATAAACGGAGGCAGCAAAGATATTAAGTTCCTTATTCTCAAATATTTTGATGAGTATGCAAATGAGGTAAAAAAGCACATGGAATATGAAAATGACAATGTGTTTCCTTATTTAAACAGATTGCTTGGGACTTGGGAGCAGGAGGAGGTAACTATAAAAAAGGGACTGGATGCAAATTATAGTATTCACATTTTTAGTGAACAGCATAATGGAATTGAGATCAGGCTCTCCGAATTAAAGGATATTATCATTAAATATTATCCCACTCACTCCACCAATGAGCTAAACAGCGTTTTATTTGATATTTTTGTGTGTGCGCAAGACTTGGAATCGCATCATATTGTAGAGGATAAGTTATTCGTACCGGCCATAGAAAAACTGGAGGCAGAGTATGAGCATGCCAAAACAGAGGAGAATCCCGATACCGATACCACCCTATCTCCCAGTACGTTGAGCGACCGTGAGCGGGAAATTCTTATTTACATTGTACACGGTATGACCAACAAAGAGATTGCCGCAAAGTTATTCCTCTCCACCCACACCGTTAACACCCACAGACGCAATATTATCAGCAAATTGCAGATTCACAGCCCTGCCGGCCTCACGATTTACGCCATTGTAAACAAATTGGTGGAGCTGGAAGATATTCAGATTTAATCCTGTCAATAAAATAGAAATGAAGCCTTTGTTTTTAACTATATTATTTACTATTAGTTCCTTATTTACTTTCGCCCAGACAACTAAAGTAAAAGGGGTGGTAACAGATGCATCTACCAAAGAGCCGCTTCCGTTTGTAAATGTTTATTTCCCCTCCACAACCATTGGGGTTACAACCGACTTTAACGGATACTATTATCTGGAAACACGTGCCCAGGTGCCCGACCAGATTCATATTATGCTCATGGGGTACGAGAGTGCAACAGCTAAAATTGTAAAGGGAGGATTCAGTGAGCTTAATTTTGAATTAAAACCTACCTCTATTACCCTGAACGCTGTAACCGTGAAACCGGACGACAGCTATGTCCGCTCTATTCTAAAAAAGATTTCCGAACGTAAAAAGTATAATAACCCGGAGGAACGTCCTCTATTTAATTGCAAGATATACAGCAAAATGGAGCTTGATCTTACCAACATAAAACCAGAGTTAAAAAACAAAAAATTGCAAAAGAACTTTGGGTTTGTGTTTGAGCATATGGATACATCGGTAGTATCGGGACAACGGTTCCTTCCCATTATGATTACCGAATCAAACGCCCGGTATTACCACACTAAAAACCCCGATTTCTCCCGGGAAATTATTGATGCCAGCAGAATATCGGGGATTAAAGAAGATTACTCGCTGGCACAGTTTACCGGACACCTGCATGCTAAAGTAAATTTATACGAAAATTATATCGATATTTTTAACATTAAATTTGCCAGCCCCCTATCGGAATACGGCACAATGTTTTACAATTATTTTTTAATAGACAGCCTTGCCATTGAAGGGCGGAAAACATATAAAATACGGTTTCACCCCAAAATGAAATCGGCTCCCGTACTGGATGGGGAGATTCATATAGACTCGGCCTCTTTTGCCCTTCAATCGGCCCATGTAAAAATGATAAAAGGACTGAATGTAAACTGGATACGAGATCTGGTAATTGATACGCAGAGTGAGCTGATTAACGATTCCATCTGGTTTTACAAACAGGATAAATTGTATGTAGATTTTTCCGTCACCATGCGCGATTCGTCCAAAGTGATCTCTTTTTTAGGCAACAGACAGGTAGATTATTCTCAGGTAGATTTTAAAACACCCGTTCCAAAAGAGGTCCTTAAACTAAATAATAATGTGGTAATTCATGAAGATGTGCTCAATCATGACGAACAATACTGGGCACAGGCAAGGCCCTATGAATTAAGCACAAAGGAGCAAAGTATTTATAAAATGGTAGACTCCATTAAGAATGTGCCGCTGTATCATAACATCTATACCATTGTAACCACCATTCTTAACGGCTACTATGACACCAAATATCTGGGATTTGGGCCATATTATAAATTATTCAGTTTTAATAATCTGGAGGGAGCGCGGTTTCAACTGGGGACACGAACTACCTCCGATTTCAGTAAAAAACTGCGGTTGAGCGGGTATATAGCATACGGAACCAAAGATGAGACTTTTAAGGGGGGCGGAACGATTGAATATGCTCCCGGCCGGCAGCCCACCCGTAAATTTACGCTTAGTTTCAAGCGGGATGCTATTCAGTTGGGGGCCGGAATTGATGCTTTTACGGAAGGAAATATCTTAAGTTCACTCCTCTCCCGCGGCAACAGCCAGCGATTGAGTATGGTAAATAAAGGGACCCTCTCCTACGAGCACGAATGGACGGACGGATTCAGCAATGTGCTCTCCATGGAGACAAGGAGGGTAGGCTCAAATGAATATGTGCCTATGTACACTCCCGATAGTACCGGAGTTTCTGCCGTTAGCTCTGCTGCCATTAACCTGAGCACACGTATCTCATGGAATGAGGTGGTAAGCAGAGATTATTTTGATAAAATGTATCTTTTTACAGAATATCCGGTTATTACTCTGGATATCTCCATAGGACTTAAAGGGATTCTCAAGAACAGTTACAATTATTACCGGATAGAAGGGGGTGTTCATTACGCAGTTCCTATGCCACCACTGGGAACATCTTACATTACCATAAAAGGGGGTGGCATTTTTGGAAAAGTACCTTACCCTCTGCTAAAGCTGCACGAAGGAAACGGCACTTATTTTAACAACCCCAGCGCATTTTCCTGCATGGAGTTTTATGAATTTGCCTCCGATGCATGGATATCACTATTTTATGAACATAATTTTAAGGGTTTCTTTCTGGGAAAAATCCCCTTGCTTAAACGGTTAAAATGGAGGGAAGCACTCTCTTTTAGAGGAGTCTACGGCACCCTCACAAATAAGAATAACGGTAGTAGGAGCTATATGTCACAAACAAACGAAATTCCCAACAGCAAACAACCCGTCCTGCTTTTCCCCGAGGGGATGAGCGATTTAAGAAAACCCTATGTAGAGGTGGGAGCAGGTATTACCAATATCTTCCGCATTTTTAGAATCGACACTTACTGGCGCCTGACCCACCGCACCAATGCCTTGGGAGAAAAAGCCAATAACTTTGTGGTTAATTTTGGAATGGAACTTAATTTTTAGTTTCCCCCCTCAGCCTAGTATTTTCAAAAGCTCACCGGCCGTTGCAATTTCATAAAAATGGGAATGCTTCACCTCCCCATCAACCTCCTCATGAGCCCATGTAGTATAAAAAGGGACATACACCGCATAACCACCCAGAGCAAGCACCGGTAACACATCCGATTTTAACGAATTTCCAACCATCATAAAAGAGCCTGCATCTACATCCAGGTTCCCTATAAGCCTCGTGTAATCCTCTTCCTTTTTATCGCTCATAATCTCAACATGATGAAAATACGGCAGTAATCCGCTCCGCTCCAGTTTTTTCTGCTGATCCAGCAAATCTCCCTTTGTGGCTACCACCAATCTATATTTTCCCGACAACTCTTTGAGCACTCCCTCTACCCCATCCAGCAGATCCATAGGGATACTCAACAAAGAGGTTCCAATTTTTATCACCCTCTCCATCTCGGCCGGAGTAATTGGCTGAATATCCGTTCTCTTCTGCAATACGGGGGCATCTTTCCACAATTCCAGAGCCGTTTCCAGAAGGGACAACGTAAAAGCCTTTGCCCCATAGCCGTACAGCGGTAAATTTTTCATCTCAATCTTAAACAGTTTTGCGGCAATTTCCCCCTCTGTTCCAAACCTACTCATTAATATGCAGAAATTATGTTCTGCCTCCCTAAAATATGGTTCATTCACCCACAACGTATCATCTGCGTCAAATGCCACAACTTTTATATTCTTCATCTTTTGTATAACAATACTTATTTTATAACAACCTTCTTTTCAGGCAACAAACCTGCTCTGGTGGTCCCTACAGAAACAGTCATCTCCACCGGATTGTTCCCGTAAACCCTTATTTTAAGAATAGAAATATTCTCCTCTCCCCCTTGTGTATAACCGGTATTGCTAAAATACTCAGACGGAACCTCTGCTACCGTTTCTCTGCCGTAACTGCGGCGGGTCGCCTTAAAATCCTCACTCAGCAATTTGTACGATTTGGAAGCATCTTTGGAAAACAATATTTTTACATGATCGGGACGTACAATCTTTACCAGATCCGCTTGTCGGAATGCCGTTGGCAGTTTCCCTATATTTTTATAGGAAATCTTCACCTGATAA
>JAVWIB010000086.1:4148-12305 GCA_036639755.1 Bacteroidales bacterium | reverse complement strand
GTTACGCCGCAACAAGGATTGATCACGGCCGTAATTGCCGGTTTTCTGGTCTCTATGTTTGGCGGATCCCATTTTCTGATAGGCGGACCTACCGGTGCTTTCATTGTAATTGTGTACGGAATTGTAGCCCAGTACGGAATGTCGGGACTTATCATAGCTACCGTAATGGCAGGTATTATGCTGGTGGCAATGGGCGTCTTTAAACTGGGCAGCATCATTAAATTTATCCCCTATCCTATTGTAGTAGGATTCACAAGCGGTATAGCTACCACCATTTTCTCCACCCAGATAAAAGATTTTTTAGGACTTCAGATTGATAAAGTTCCAAGTGAATTTATCCCGCAATGGGGCACTTATTTTAGCCATCTAAACTCTATTAATATTTATGAGACGGCACTCAGCCTTGGCTGCCTGCTTATTATCATCTATTGGCCAAGAGTAACAAGGAAAATTCCGGGATCGCTGATTGCCATTATAGTAGGAACTGCTGCAGCCCTTCTTTGTTCCAATTTTGCAGGAATTGAATTTGCAACTATCGGAAGTAAATTCCCCGAACTTGCCAACGGTATAGAGATGCCAAAGCCTGAGGTTCCCAATTTAACGTGGGAAACAGCCAGAAGCTTGTTCCAGCCTGCATTTACCATTGCCTTGTTATGTGCCATAGAATCTCTTCTTGCTGCTATGGTGGCAGATGGTGTTACCGGAAAAAGGCACAACTCCAATACGGAATTAATAGGACAGGGAATTGCCAATATCGTTACACCGTTCTTTGGCGGTATTCCCGCAACCGGAGCTATTGCCAGAACAATGACCAACATTAATAACGGAGGTAAAACACCTGTTACAGGCCTTATACACGCTGTTGTATTATTGCTGATCTTCTTATTTCTAATGCCTTATGCTGTTTATATTCCACTCTCCTGTCTTGCCGCAATTCTAATAATTGTAGCTTATAATATGAGTGAATGGAGAACTTTCAAATATTTATTAAAAGGAGACAAAACAGATATTGCCGTATTATTATTAACCTATTTCCTTACCGTTATTATAGATCTTACCGTTGCCATAGAAGTTGGCCTGGTACTTGCCATTATTTTATTTGTAAAACGGGTATCGGAAACCTCCTCCATTAAAGTCCTTACCGGAGAAACAGTACCTGGAACTGAAAATGAAGAACTTGCACAACTGAGTAATATGGAGCACATAGATGTTCCGGCCGGAGTTGAAATCTACGAAATTGACGGACCGTTCTTCTTTGGACTAGCCAGCAAACTGGATGAGATTGACAGAGATTTAGGTAAACGCAACTTTGGAATTCGTATTATAAGAATGAGAAAAGTCCCTTTTATGGATTCCACCGGGCTGAATAACCTTAGAAGCTTGTGGAAACGTTCACAGAAAGAGGGTGTTCAGATTATCTTAAGCGGGGTAAATGATAAAGTTCTGCAATATCTCACAAAGGCAGGATTTGTAAATGAAATAGGTGGGCAATACATCTTCCCGCATATTGTTCCCGCTCTGGCTAAAGCAAATGAAATGATTGAACAAAAGCACCATAATATGAAAACTAAATAACCATAAAATGAATCCTAAAGTAAAAGGGAGCATCTTCATACTATTTGCAAATGTATGCTTTGCACTCAACACATCGGTTTCCCGAATGATTATTCCGGAAAATATGCCGGCCTACGGCCTAAGTCTGTTGAGAATCTCATTTGCCTGTCTTGCTTTCTTTGTACTGGGACTTATCATTAAAAACAATGGGCACAAGTTTTCATTAAAAGACCACGGCAGATTGCTCATCTGCGGTCTGTTGGGTACTGCTTTCAACCAATTATCATTTCTTGGGGGATTATCCATGACTTCTCCGGTAGATGCCTCGCTTATATGTACATGCACCCCTATCCTTACCATGATTTTTGCCTCCATAATTATTAAAGAACCCATATCCTTAAAAAAAGCAGGAGGAGTCTTTATTGGTATGACAGGGGCCATTATGATTATGTACACAAGTGCCAATCCCACCAATACCTCCCAAACCGGCACTTTGGGAGGAGATGCGCTGGTAGGTGTAAGTTGCGTTGTATACGGCCTATATCTAGTACTAGTTCAGCCTATTATGAAAACGCATTCTTCTATTCATGTTATGAAATGGGTGTTTTTCTATGGTGGAATGGCCACTTTTCCATTCTGCTACAATCAGGTAAAATTTATCGGAATTGTAAATGAATCGGGCTTCCCTCAATATACGGTTATGGCAGAACTTGCCTTTGCCCTTATTATAGGAACCTTCCTCCCTTATCTGCTTGTCTCTTTTGCCTTAAAACTGCTCAGGCCAACTACTGTAAGCATGTATAACTATATTCAGCCCATTATCACATCCACTCTGGCAATCTGTATAGGGCAAGATGTTTTCACATGGAGCAAACCGCTCTCCGCACTCCTTATTTTTGTAGGAGTTTATTTTGTAATTACCTCTAAATCCAGAGCAGACTTAGAGAGGGAAAAGGGCTGACAAGAAAAAAGACAACCCCAATTGGAATTGTCTTTTTTCTTAAAACCTTCTTAGAAGGAATTATTTTACTGGAGTAGCAGCAGGAGTTGCAGTTGAATCAGCAGCAGGAGTTGCAGTTGAATCTACAGCAGGAGTCTCTACAACAGTCTCTACTGGTGTAGCTTCTACAGGTTGTTCTTCAGTGTTTGTTGAGTTTCCGCAAGCAGCAAATGCTAAAGCTGCAACTGCGATAAATAATACTTTTTTCATAAGTCGTAATAAAATTATACGGTTTGTTAATATTTGTTTTGTTTGTTATTTTCGAGGCCACAAAAGTAGATAAAATCATTTCTCATTATTCGCATAGGAAACACATGTAACAAAAAATTAACAAACGTTGTATAAATAGCATTTTTCACCCATATAAACAGCTAAAAATAAGAACTTTTAAAAATCAAGTGCTCTTTTATTACATAATTGTTAACAAAAAAACATCAATATAATTTATAATAACTATTAACAAATAATTTGTTTGTATTAAAAATAATTTTACATTTGTATCATAATTTAATACAATAATATTTATGGAAAATAAACGACTAACCTCATCCAACGGTCGTCCCATTGCGGATAACCAGAACATCCAGACGGCAGGTCAAAGAGGCCCGGCAATGCTTCAAGATCCATGGTTTATGGAAAAGCTAGCTCATTTCGACAGAGAAGTAATTCCTGAACGCAGAATGCACGCAAAAGGTTCCGGAGCATTTGGAACTTTTACCGTTACCAATGATATTACAAAATACACCCGTGCCTCTATGTTTGCACAGGTTGGAAAGAAAACAGAGTGCTTTGTCCGTTTCTCAACAGTAGCCGGCGAACGTGGTGCCGCAGATGCAGAGCGGGATATCCGCGGTTTTGCAATTAAATTCTACTCTGATGAGGGTAACTGGGACCTTGTTGGAAACAACACGCCCGTATTCTTTTTAAGAGATCCTCTTAAATTTCCGGATCTTAACCATGCTGTAAAAAGAGATCCAAGAACCAACATGAGAAGTGCAAACAATAACTGGGATTTTTGGACTTTACTTCCAGAGGCACTACATCAAGTAACAATAACAATGAGCGATAGGGGAATCCCTGCATCATACAGAAATATGCATGGATTTGGAAGCCACACATATAGCTTCTACGATAAGGATAATAAAAGAATATGGGTTAAATTCCATTTAGAAACAATGCAAGGAATAAAAAACCTTACAGATGAGGAAGCCGCAGCAATAGTAGCAAGCGATAGAGAATCTCATCAAAGAGATTTATTTAATGCCATTGAAAAAGGAGATTATCCCCGTTGGAAATTCCGTATTCAGCTTATGACAGAAGAACAGGCAAATACATACAGAATTAATCCGTTTGATTTAACAAAGGTATGGCCTCATAAAGATTTCCCGCTTATTGATGTAGGAATCATGGAATTAAACCGCAATCCTGAGAATTACTTTGCAGATGTAGAACAGGCAGCCTTTAATCCAATGAATATTGTAGAAGGAATAGGTTTTTCTCCCGATAAAATGTTACAAGGTCGCCTTTTCTCTTACGGTGATGCACAGCGTTACCGCCTTGGAGTAAATCACGAGCAAATTCCGGTAAATAAACCTCGTTGTCCTTTCCATGCTTTCCATAGAGACGGAGCAATGCGTGTTGATGGCAATTACGGAGCTGCAAAAGGATACGAACCAAATAGCTACGGCGAATGGCAAGATTCTCCCGAGAAAAAAGAGCCACCTTTGAAATCGGCTGGGGATGTATTTAATTATAATGAAAGAGAATATGATAATGATTATTTCTCACAACCCGGTGATCTTTTTCGTCTTATGAAGCCTGAACAACAGCAAGTTCTATGTGAAAACACGGCACGTGCCATGGGAGATGCAGAACTCTTCATCAAACAACGCCACGTACGCAATTGCTATCAAGCAGATCCGGCCTACGGCACCGGGGTAGCCAAAGCCCTTGGCATTTGTATTAATGAAGCCATGGCTGCAACAAGATAATTACTCACAATTTATATTTTAATTGATAAACCTATCTGAGAAGTAATATAATTTTCGGATAGGTTTTTTTACGTCTAACTTATTGAGGTTCAGACCTGAATTGTTTGATGTAACGTTTAATCTTGCTCATCCCTTTTGTCTTTCCAGTCATGGCTTTTATTTATTGAACTAGCAAACCTAATAACCGGGAAAACTATTTTTTTCATAAGCACTGCTGCGTTCATAACTTAATTTAACTGTTCGTTCCTTGTTTAGCCTTTCATTATTCTAACTCTAATTTTGGATAAAATCTTTGTGCTATAGACATATCAACCTTAACTTCATGCCAAGTACCATCTGGTAGGGATACATTTATAGTTTTATCTACCTTAAAAAGATAATTTAGCGTATGTGGAGCACACCACATTCTCTGCCACAACTTTTCAACATCATCTCGTTTCGACCATTTAATATTTTCATTATAACGATAAATTTTTCGCTCTCTACCATTTTCTATTCCTACAGCTTGCCATTTGAAGAACCCTTGTGAATCTTCACCTTTCAAGATAATACCAGGTAATCCGTTTAATTTCCACATACCATACGGATAAGGTATATCAACAGTGAACCAAACTCTCCACTTTCTCCCCCTGAAATAACTCTCTGCAACCATACAGTTATATCCCAGAATACTAGTTTTTGCGGTATCAATAAACTGCCACTTAATTTGCTCTAATTTTTCATTATATACAAACTCCCTTGTATCAATCCTTAAAGCAACATCTCTATCTTGAGTGTTATGATTTGTAAAAACATCTAAGTAAGTGGCTGTTTGATCTTTTGGAATAACTAAGTGTGTAATATTACGATAACCATACCCACCACCACTTGACACGGGGCCATTCTTATTTTCTGCCATTTGCATAGAATCTCTTAAGTATGAATTATAACTATAATAGCGATTCGTGATTTTTCCAATATCAAGAATCATAGGTTCGCTATATCGTGACATTTTAGCAGTATCAATCACATAGCTATAATCATACTTCACACGCAACAATAATTCATCTATTGCCTGTAGTTTATTTATATCTCGTATTTTAGGATAGTACTTCTGTTGACCAAGAATTGTATTAATTTGCGATTTACTCATTGTCTGAGAGTAAGATTGTACAGCTAGCGCTATAGAAATAATGGTAATTATATAATATTTATACATAACAAATTTGTTTATTAATAAGCATGATAAAGTAGTCTTTTATTACTGTATAGTAAAATAAATACTGTGATAATAACCGTAACAATTATAAAATTATATATCAATTTATAGAGAAGTGCATATCCATAGCACCTCCCTATAAATTGAAGGTATAGATAGATTAAGGTGTAACTATAATTGATACGTATTCTTTGTCATTAGATGTACCTGAATCTAAATTACTATGTGAGTTAGCCCGACCGTTGTTATCCGTGCTTGAACCTCCATTATCAGCATACGCACAACCACAGCCACAATGATTAGTAGTATATGTTTGCCCCCCTTTAACTTGATTTAACTCTTGATCATTTAGAGTTTCTTTTTCAATCTGGTTTAATTTCAATGATTTCATAAATTTAAATATTAAAATTGACAACTGTTTAATTTATAGAGATTTTAGTAACAGCAGATCTCTCTATTTTAACTACTGTTCTCAAGTTGTATTTTTGCAATTTGAGAAATGTTAGATTCATTTCTATGCACTATTGCTTTTTTTAGGTTAATAATTAAGTTGATTATTGTAGTTGCTTTATAGTCTCAATTATTTGAGAATATGCAAAACTCTCAAAATAATACATAGGCTAATCGCTACATATACAATCTTTTTGCATTACTATTTCATAGTTAGATGGTGATGGACATAGCCATTGAAACAAACATTTAGAACATCTTGCCGAATCTCTGATTCTACGCCAAGAGTAATTTTGTTTTAATTCATTGACTATTATATCTGTAATATCATCACATATTTTTCCTATGTGTTGGTGATTAACATTTGAGTAAACCAATCCATCAGGCATCACAGTTAGCTGACCAAATGAGATTGTATTCAGTGATTGATGAGCAAATATCTCTCTTTTTGATAGCTGACTTCCTAAAATATCTTCACGAGTTAAAAAGACATTTTCATTGAAAAATTCTGTATTGTCTTCATAGACAGGAACAATACTATAATTGTTAACATTGAGCTTCTCCATCAGATTAGTCCACCTCTCATACTCCTCAATGCTTCTCACTATTAAATTAAAGTTTACATTTGCTGAGTATGGTAAATATGGTTCAAACAGTGATGAAGCGGGAATCAAAAACTTAGAATCACAGATAAACCTAACCTTAAATCCTCTTGAAAGGATATTTGAGATCAGACTCTTTTGATTATCATTAGTTAGCAGGGGTACATACAAAATCACTTTATCTTTAATACTTGATAACTGTTCACATAAATCTACTACATCATAATGTTCAATATCTGAAATAACTATATTTATTGTGTGTATATATGATGAATTTCCACGCTCAATGAAGTTAACAACAGTATTTACATTTAATACCTCATCAATTTTAATGGGATATATTATTTGTTTATAATACTCCATATTATTAGCTACACCTCCTGTATAGATGGTTAGGGTATGTAAATATGTCAGAGCATTTTCCCCAATATTTAATTGAGGATCTTTTTCTATTCGTTCAATAGACGACTGTAAATTTAAAAGTGGAGGTAAAGATGTTACTCTTTCGCTATCAATATCTATACTTCTTCCAAAGCTACCTTGTTCAACTAATGTAATTAAGTACTCTACTTCAGGAGTATTCCGATCAATAGAAACAGTGTATAGATTATCATAATTTAACAATGCATCACAAACCGGTTTGATTGCCTCATTAACATTAAATTCTTTAGCATTAAAACTTTCTGTATTATACAACAAGCCTTTATCAAACTGTACCCATAAAAATGTATTCGGGTATAATATAATTTTCCTTTTCATATCCTCTAAGCATTTAACGAATTATTACATCTTCCATTAGTTTTCTATATAAAGGAGGGTTTTTAACAAGATGACTTAAACAATGTGAAGAATATGATTTGAAATCTTTTTTCCCCATAAAACCGTGACACTTACTGGTTTTATATCTAATATCATCTATGTAAAATAAACACTGAGTGCAACTTTTTGCTCTAGCACAAATATTACATTGAGACTCGAGTTTGTCTAAATATGCATTAAAATCTGATGATATGCGCTCTAAATCCATTTCTACTTCCTTTTCAGAAACACTACCAAGTGAAAAATCGTGATCTATTCTCTCACAGTGAAGAATTTTCCCATTGACAGTTATAAACATCTTTCTACTAAAAGGAGAGCAAGTTCCTGTGGGAATAATATTTATTTTATCTGCATCAATAAAAAGGTTGTTGTAATTTCCAAATACATTCCCACTATAATTATACAAATATATTAGCAAATCATGAGTAGTTGGTTCTGATGTAAACATATCTTCTGAGATCTCTTTATAATTTTCTGTCTCTAAAAGACTGTCGTTTTTATTTCTATATGTTTGGTTGAACTCGTCTATTTTCTCAGGACGAA
>JAVWIB010000086.1:0-4138 GCA_036639755.1 Bacteroidales bacterium | reverse complement strand
TTATTTAATTCGGCAATAGTTGGTAATTTTCCGAACTCATTTTTAATAAAATGATGCACACTATCAACACTACTCCTATTATGTAGCACAGCATTAAAATTTACATGCTTAGTAAAGTAGCTTGGATGCTTTTTTTGCAATTTCTTAACATTGGAGAATACTTTATCGAAAGAATTTTTGCCGTTATGAGTTACTCTGTAACTGTGAGCCGTTTCATCTCCATCCAAACTAATTAGTAATTTAAAATCCTTACTAACAAGATATTCCATGCACTTATCTAACAACATAGCGTTAGTTGTCATTGAAAAGATAAATTTTCGATTGACTTCTAATTTTTCAATATAATTAACAACTTGTTCTATTAGTTTCATATTTAGCAGCGGCTCTCCTCCATAAAAACTAATATATGTTGTAGGTCGAGCCGAATCAGCTTTATTGTTATTCCATAAGTGTGAGAAGTAATCAAGGAGTACCTTCACATAAGAATAATCTAAAAATTTATCTTCTCTCTTATCATATCCAAAATATAGATCTCCATAACCACAATACTTGCACTTAAGATTGCACGCATCTGTTACTTCAAATGTAATTTGAGAAATATTAACTAAACTATGTTTAATATCCTCTGCTGTTATTCTTCTTGTTCTCATAAATTAATGTGTTGATAATTAAAAATTAAATCTTACAGTGGCGATGACTCCTAGTGGTCTTAGTGTATAGGAGTAACGATAATCTGTAATATCAGAGGTGAAAGCTGAACTATAGGAATCTGTTCCTAGGAGGTTTCTACCTTCGATACTGTAGGTGATTTTCTTCCACTTATATCTGAGTTCGGCTCCTAGGAATACCATATTCTGAAATTCTGGAGAGAGCGTGCCATTATAGTAATGCTCACAGTCTAGGGAGGCGGTAAAACCATTTCCAAAGTCGAAAAGAAGTTCTCCGTTTTGCTTTATATAATTTATGGGGGCGATTTTCTCTAGTGATTCAACTTTATTCTCTGAACGATTATATTCTATCTTGTAGTCCATAGTAAGCCATTTACAGAAGCGGGTATTAAAGCTAAAGAGTGCAGTAAAAAAGTCATTACGGCTATTAAGCATATCCCCCTGACGGATTATTTCTCTCCAAGAGCGATTCCAGCCTCCTCCAAGAGTAAAAAGTGTAGAAATAGATAGGAATTGTTTGGATACTTTAGCTTTTAAGGTTAGACCTTGTGATTTATTAGGGGTGGCAACTGATTCTATATATGTTAGGGCACCATCATAATTATAGGCGTATGTGAGATTACTATTTGCTGCCCAGTAGGATGCGTCTATGTTTGCAAAGACTAAATCTAGAGCATTACTATAATTCATAGATGCTGAATAGTTCTGGTTTTTAGTATGACGCAGCTCTCCGTCTTTGGTTGCTATATTTCGGTAGTCGGTCATTATAAAACCACCATAACTATCATAAAGTCCGCCATAAAACTCTAAATAACTTGCTGTATATGAATATTTTAAATCATGAGTTATTCTGCCATTCAGTCGTAATGATGGGCTGGCAATAATCTTGTGAATCTTATTAGTCTTGTTTCGCACTTTGTCCTTTGAATGAAGGGACATAAAGTCTGCTAATACATAGGCTGATATAAAGAAGTCTTCATTTAGTTTATAGCTAATGGATGGTCCGACTGTTAAATCGTATCTCTGCCAATTAATATTGTTTCGCATAGAATCAGCTACGGACTGAGTGCTTGTATAAAGCTGAGAGTTCATATCCTCTATGTGAGCATTAAATCCTACTCCCACTGCAAAGTCCCAGCCTCCTGTACGGTAAGATGTAAAAAGGGAATTATTTGTTGTAAACTTTGATGAATTTAATGTCTGTACGGCATTATCGGCTTTAGCCACTCCAAATATCTCTGGGAAAAGCATAGGCTTAATCTGTAAAGATGTAGGTTGATTATTATATGCTATATCGGAGCGTATGTTAAATGAGAGTTTTTTAGCTATAGGGACTATCATTCGTAAATTATTACGGGCTGATAGCGATGGCAATTTGAAATCTTGTTGTACTTGTTCACCGTTACTTGTTACATTACCAAAATCCTTATTAAAATCACCATTTAGGTAAAGGGTATTATCCAAATAACTCTTTTCTTTATTATTCTCTATTTTAATATCCATATTTACTCTATTACTACGCATAGCTGCATAAATACTCTCATCTATAACTATTGGCCCAGCCCCAGCGATATTCTGTATTGTTCTGGAAATGCCATCACTTTCTCTATAGTCGTGTGCATAGTTAGCATTAAGTTTTAGCTGTGTGCTTTCGTTTAACTTAAAAAGGAAGTTAGAAGATAGTGCGTGAATATTATTTTTAAGATAGAGGTTCTCATCTAGCGGTGGAAGAGAGGGTAATTGTACTCCGATAATTGATGTAGCGACTGCCGTTCCATCATACTGAAAGCTAAATTCTCTAGCTACATTATCGCCTGTGTTATTTGACTTGTAGGTATTAATGGACTGCATCTTCTTCCCAAAGTACATAGCACTAAGCTCTCCCTTCCACATTCCTGGCTTATAGCCTCCTCCCGCCAGAATGGATCCTGTCCATGTACCTTTAGCTCCCTCTTTAAGGGTTATATTCATAGCTGCTGCATCTGGTCGAGAGATTTCCTTTAGTGCTTTTACGTGCTGGTGATTTTCATAGACATTTATGGAGTATATATCTTTAGCATTAATATTTTTAGATGCTATGGCATATCTTCCGCCTAGCATATCCAAACCTTCAACATAGAACTTAGATATTTCCTTTCCATGATACTTTATCTTTCCAGACTCCTCAACATCAACACCAGGGAGTTTTTTTAGAATATCCTCTACTACTATATCATTAGCATCAATATATTTAGCTGCTATATAGGTAAGGGTATCTCCGCCTCTTCTCATAGCTGGAATAGTAGCTTGTACCACTGTCTCTTTAATTTCCAGAATCTTTTCTTTCACTTTGAAATTTAATCTTTGAGATTTGTTTGTAATGAACTTGGTCGTAGCTTCAAGATTCAAAGACGTTACAACAATAGCCAGTGAATCCTGTTTTATATTTAGCACCAATGAATACTCGCCATTTTGGTTGGTGGTGGTAAATGAGAAAATTACTTTCTTAGCAACATCTTGTGCAATTACATTAGCAAACTCCACTGCCTTGCCCTCGGTGGTGGTAACTATGCCCGAAATCTTTGTTTGAGCAGATACAGTCAATACCCACAGAGATAATAGTATGACAAGTAAAGTCGATTTCATAAATAATAGTTGTTAATGTTGTTATTTGAGTTCTATTCGAGGGTAGTATCCAACATCACTATTAAGATCAATTGCAATACTCCTCACACTTCCGTCTGGGAGTCGTGTTTTAATTATACCTTTAGTCATACCCCTAAATACAAAGTGCATAGATGCAGGAGATAGCCACTGTCGCATCCACAAATTATCGATATCCTTCTTATTAACGTTCCTAACAACATATTGAGGTAACATCGCCCATTTCTTTGTATTCTTAACTTCGGGGTTAAACTTGTAGATATTTCGTCCTTGCGGTTTGCTGATACCTATTGCAGTCCAACTAAATAACCCATCACTATCCGCAGCTGATAGGATTAAACCAGGTAATCCACTTAGTTTCCAAGGTCCAAAATTGTATGGTATATCTATTGAGAACCATACAATCCATTTTCTACCTTTATATTCCGCCTCTGCTCTTCGGCACGAGTATCCCAATACACTCTTCTCTTCACCGGTAACCTGCCATATTATCTTGTCAGTGGATTCACTATACATATAGTCGTACAAATCAAACCTATGATAAATCTCTCTATTTAATTGTTTAGGATTCGTATATATATCCATATAGAGGATGGATTGATTGTTAGGCAACCAACTCTCTGCATTGATTCCTACTGTTGGATTATTTCTATTCTTATGATAAAAATCGTTTATCAAGCTATCGCGCAAAAACGAGTTCTGAGAGTAAAATTTTACTATATCATCACTTATTTCAAGGAGCATAGGTTCATTATAACGATTGTCGTTTTCAGGGTTTTCAAGATAATCAAACTTATATGTTACAAGTAGCTCACAGTTTGCAATAT
>JAVWIB010000085.1:0-12375 GCA_036639755.1 Bacteroidales bacterium | reverse complement strand
AAAAATACAGTCCGGTACTAAAGAACAGCACGATAGATGCCGCCACACCCCACACTATCCATTTTTTTATGCGATAACTGCCGGAAATTTTAGATGTCAATTGGTTAGCCGGCAACCGTTCAGATGCCAAACAATCTGTTACTTGACCATTTACGGCAGTTTTTTCTACTTTGTCCTTCTCTCTCCTTATTTTCTCATCCAACAAACCAGCCATCTTTTCCATTTCCATCACAGAAGCCATCTCCTGCGGAATATTCTGTGATATCCACAGGTTCTGAAGCCTTGCCAGATAAAGTTCATTGGCCTTATTCTTTCCAGCCCATTCCAGAACCTCTTCCCGTTGGGTTTGCGAAGCCTCTCCGCTTGCATATTTTAATAAAATTTTCTTTCTCATACCTATGGTTTTTATTCCCAGAGCTTGAACAATGCGGATATAAAGATAACCAAAAGAAGATAATCTTTCAGATTTTTTCGCAGAATTTTATAGGCACAAGACATTCTATATTCTACGGCCTTTTCCGAAATATTTTGTTTCTGAGCTATTTCTCTGTTTTTTAAGTCTTTGAATTTACTAAACACAAATGTCTCTCGCACCTTTTCAGGCATTTGGGTTAATGCTCTGTTAATTAACCCTGTAACCTCATTAGTATATAGACTTATAGAACTATCGTCATTTAAGGCTTTCATTGAAATATCGTCACTGCTTATTTTCTCCGCTACATACTTACCTTGATGTTTCTCTCTACGCAACCAATTTAGACACCTATATTTGGTAAGGACAAAAAGATAAGGCAATATCTCTCCATCCTCATGAATAGTGTCCATCTGTTCCCACAAAGTCATAAAAACATCCTGTGCAATATTCTCCGCTTTATCGTTGTTCTTTAAATAGTTATAGGCATAGAACCGCACCTTTCTAAAGTGGCGTGCATACACCTCTTCAAAAACCTTCCGATGTTTCAGACTATCTCCTATACGATTTACAAACATATCTTTAAATATATATAGAACGTAAAGTTAGAAAAACCCTAAATTTGGCGCACAATTTAACTCACTTAAATTAAAAAATTGCGCCACACCTACCGCTACAGAGCTTGTAACGGGGGCGTGGCGCATTATAAAAAATTTAAGTGAGTTAGCGTAAAGACGACAAATATTCAAGGACTTCGTTCCCCCTTATATCTCTTTTAATAATAACTCCGTTTGGATCTATTACATAACAAGCGGGAATACCATGGATATTATATGATTGAGCAAGTTTCGATTTCATCCCCTCAAGGTTTGATAAACAAAGCCATTCAATATTTTCTTTAGTAACATCTTTCTCCCATTTTTCTCTTTTATCGTCCATGTTCATAGTAACAAAAACAATGTTTTTATCTTTTAAAGCTGTATAAGCACTCCTAACAAAAGGAATTTCTTTTTTACACCAACCACACCACGATGCACTAAATTCTAAAAACAAGTATTTACCTTTAAAATCGTCCAGCGTATACTCTTTACCGGCTAAATCTTTAACCTTAAAATTAGGAGCCACACATCCAATTGCTACTTTTTTCTCATTTTCGAGGTCCTTTCTAAACTCATTAAGATAGTAGGAGTCCTTTTTTTCTGAAGGGAACTTATTGGAAATAGCTATTTGATCTTCCAGAGAAAGAGACGATGCATATTCACAAACATAATATATTGCTACTTGGCTTGTTAAAGCATTTCCCTTCCATGATAATATGGAATCTACAATCTTCTTTGTCTCTTCCGTTTTTTTCGCCGATAACTCTTTTATCTTAACTTTATCAGCAGCCTTAAAACTCTCACCAATCTCCACAGATAATTTATTGCTTACTTTATATTCCGGCAAGGATTTAATGTATTTATCATATTCTTTTGCCTCATCATTTATTGGTGAATTGAGTATATAAGGAGTTTTATCTTTGCCTCGTTCTCCCTTAATAATAATATCTCCGGCACCTGTAAATATTCTTGTCATGTATATAATGTCATCCGTTGTGTCTTTTATATAAAGATAAACCAAAATAGGTTTATCAATATTGCAGGATAAAGTGAATTTGCCTTTTTCCACAGTTGCCGAGTCTGCTTTCTTATCAAAATTTGATGCCAAATAAATCTCTGCAGCTCCGCTCCCCATTCCGGTAATATCTCCGGTAATATTAAGATTCCCTTTTTGTTGGGCTGTTGCGCAAGAAAAAGCCATAATGACGGCTAATGCACATAATATCATTCTTTTCATTTCTGTATATTTCTATTTATTAAAAATTATTTTTTTATCTCTCATATTGAGGGATTGAGGGATTAAACTCTCTTACAGAGTGAGGTAGAGGCATTATCCATCTGTTATCGTTTGCCGGAAGGGTATACGTTTTTCCCTCTAAAGTGTGAACAATTGTTTTTGCAAATTTCTCTTCTTTGTTAAGTCTTTTTAAATCTATATATCTCATCTGTCCCCAAAAAGCCATCTCCTTACGTCTTTCGTCCAAGGCCATACACAATGCTTCCTCTTTAGATGCAGCAACGAGGGGTTTATTATTTACAATTCTATTATTTCTAAGGATATCTAGGTATGCTGTAGCCTGCGTAGCAGTTCCTGCTACAATCCTTGCCTCACACTCTGCTAATGTAAGGTATATTTCTTGTAAAGTAACTCCTAAATTAGGCATTACATGAGCTATATACATTGTATAGCCAGGGAACAACATATCTTCACGTGTATTTGCCCTGTCTTTTGCATAAAACATTTCAAAGCGTTTATCGATTGCCCCTTTAGGCAAATTTTTAGGGAATAAACTTAGTAAATCATCACTTGCAAAATATTCACTAGACATGTCATTTGGCGGTAACTTAATAAATAAATTCTCTATATTTTCTCCTCTTTGTGGAAAAACTCTCCCTTCATCATCTACAATTCTATCCCAATATCCCTCAGGCATAGCATGATATTTTTTATAGTCAATTAAAGCATTGGTCTTATTTAGTTTTAAAGCTGTTTTTGCACTCTCTAATGCCAGCTCATATTCGCCCATATAAAGATATGTTCTTGCAAGTAGTCCATACGCTGTCGTTTTATTTGGATGAAAAGAGTTATTTGTTGCATCTGCCAAATAAAGAACTGCTTCTTTTAGGTCGGCCAAAATAAGATTATATACTTCTTGTACCGTATTCCTCTCATAGGTGCTATTAATGTCTTCGGTTAATATAATTGGAACGCCATAATCTGTTGCTGCACTATTTTTATCATAGTGCTTTGCATAAACGTTTACAAGTTGTAAATAGGTAAATGCTCTATGGGTGAGAGCCTCTGCTCTTAGTGTATGTTTATCTTCTTCCACACCATCGGGAACATTTAGTATATTGTTAATAACTACATTATAGGTATACATACTCTTATATGCATCGGCATAAAAAGAGTCATTAGACCCCTCTGGAAATAAATCTCCTTGTTTAAATGTATAAGATCTTTGCTCCCATTCTTGTTTAGAAGTTATTGATGCTGAAGCGGGAACTCCTTCTGCTCCTCCAATTACTATATCATCGGTTAGAAGTGCCGGATAATTTACCCCCAAAAAAGGCAACGACATTCCATTAAGCAGAACTGCATAGTCGTCATAATATTCGGGTATCGAGTATCCTTTGGGCTTGTTACTCAAATAATCATTACACGAGATGAATGTTAAAGAGAACATTGCCAATATAATTGTATTTAATATATTCTTTCTCATACTTTTTATTAAAAACTTAAATTAAGACCAAAAATAAATGTGGGAGGAATAGCAGTTCCTCTGCTTATATACTCCGTTTGCTTACTTGTCCAAACTTCGGGATCAAGATTATTATCATTTGCACTCCATCTCCACACATTTTGTGCTTGGAATGTAAACCTCACGTCCGATAGTCTGGCTTTAGCAACCAATGCTTTAGGTAATGAGTAGGCCAAACTAATATCGCGTAATTTAATATAATCTGCTTTTTGGATATGTTTATTGGCTGCTCTCCAAATATATGTTAATGAAGGTTGAGCACCAATTTTATATCCCGGAGATTTATCTAAATCCTTTTCATCGCCCGACTGTCTCCAAAAATTACTGTGTATTTTATCCATATTGTATAGAACAGACTCATGTGGCCTATTTGCATTTGGATAATATGCCGCAGAAATATCTCTCATTACATGCCCGCCATAATAAACGAACATAAAAGAAAGCTCCAGTCCTTTGTATCTAAAAGAGTTTGTCATGGCAGCATTATACGGAGGATCGTATGTTCCTGAGTAAACTAAATCTTCGGGAGTAAGTTTACTTGTGTTTTTTACTGTTGTACCATCTGCCTTATATGCCATGGGTTCTCCATTTTCATCTAAACCGGCGTATCTAACACTATATAAACTATTAAGTGGTTTACCCTCTCTTACCTGCAATCCTTTTATATAAGAAAATGCAGATGTTTCTGAGTTTTCCAAATCTGAAATTTTATTTTTATTATAACTAAAAATAACGTTAGTACTCCAATTGAAATCTTTCTTTACAATATTATTACTTTCCAACACAATCTCAATACCGGTGTTTTGCATAGAAGCATAATTCATCATTAATTGATCCCAGCCAAACGTAGGATCCGCAGAACGGTAACCTAGTAAATCGGTGGTTTTTTTATTATAAAAATCTACACTTCCCAATAGTCTATGAGCAAACATACTAAAATCGATTCCAAGATTCAAAGTTTTGGTTTTTTCCCATCTTAAAGCAGAGTTAGGAGGACTTGTTATTTCGCCCCACGCTTCGTTTGTATCCCAGTTAGGATACCTAGAAACTTGCGCTATAATATATGGCCCGCTTTTTTTGTAAACGTTACCGTTAATACCGTAGGTTGCCCTTGCAGATAATCTGTCTAACCACTTAACTTTTCCCTCTTGAAAAATTGAGTAATTTGCCCCTACCGACCATAACGGACGGTACTGGTATTTAGGATCCGTACCAAATAAGTTAGATTGATCCATTCGGATACTTGCATTTACGCCCAGCCTATTATTAAATACATACGATGCGTTACCATAGAATGAGATATATCTATCATCTATGCTTTCGTATTTTGGTTGACTTGTATACATCTGATAATATCCATCCAATGCCTCTGTCCCCTCTATGCCTGCACGTAATTCAACCTCATTTATATTTTTAAATGAAAGATTGTAATCATCATATCCAAATCTGTAATGGCCATTCCTATCCCTCATTACTTTTCTTCTCTCTGCTCCAACTAATATTTTAACATCATGTTTCTCGGCAAACAGTTTAGAATAATTAATCTGCCCTCTTAGCGTGTATGATTTATTATTATCGTTAATCTCCTCAACCTGCCCCCCAAGCGGAATATTATGTTTAAATGTACCATCTCTATTAATTTGAGTTGCATCATTAACCATATTTTTTACCGTCCAAGAATCTTTTGTCCAATATGTTTTTGCATAGCCCCAACCTCTCTCTGTTTGGTATCGAACCTCTGCATTTAAAGATTCTAAAATCTTAATCTTAGCACCTATATTTACATTTATATATTGACCTTTGCCGGAACGTCTGATTTTATCACTTTCTTTAACCGCATAATACGCTTCATCAAATAGTCCTATGCCTCTAAGGCGTTCTATCTCTTGCATGTTTTTCCCTTGCTCCCATCTTACAGGAGAACCATTTTGTTCTCTTAGCATATAATATGAAGCTTCTCCTTTATCCAACATACTCATACCTGAAACTCCATCATTATAATCATATGCCGTTTCATTTCCCATAATACCAAAATCTACTTGTAACCATTTTGTTAAATTAAAATTATTTTTAACATTAAAGCCAAGCCTATCTGAGTATTTCCCTTTTTCGTAAGGACTGGTTCCTTCATAATTAAGAGAAAGTGAGTATTTATAAAAATCAGAGCCTCCACTAAAAGAAAGATTGTGTTGATGCGTAACATCTAAGGCATTTAAAAATTCATCCTTTACTTGGTCATATCTATCAAGTCCTTTTAATGTGTTAATTCTACTATTAAATTGTTCCTCGCTAATGTTGCCATCTCTTTTATTAAAGAGCAATCCGTAAACCTCGTTTAAAGAGTATCCTTTGGCTGGCTTTGTTGTTGGTTTAACCCCATTATCAAACATATACATTTGATAATCTATAAATTGAGAGCTGGACATTAAATTTGCATAATCTCTATTTGGAAGAGGCGTAAGGCTAACTGTACCATTATAATTTATATTTAATTTGCCGGTTGAGCCTGTTTTTGTTGTAATAACAATTACTCCATTTGTTGAACGTGCTCCATAAATTGAAGATGCCGTTGCATCTTTAAGCACAGAGACATTTGCTATATCATTCGGATTAATTGTTTTTATATCTCCCTCAAAAGGAACGCCGTCAACAACATATAATGGGGCTTTTTCGGCATAAAGTGTAGATGTTCCCCTAATGACAGGAACTCCTTTGTACATTGTCATACCTACTACCATTCCCTCTAACCTATCCATAATATTAAGTTGTAACTTTTTCTCAATTTTCTCTGTTGTTACAACAGCATAGGAACCGGCCGCCCTTTCTTTGGAAATAGTTTGGTAACCTGTTACAACTACGTCTGATAGCGAAATTGCATTGGGAGTCATTGTTATATTTAGGATATCTCCTTTGCCAACAACAACTTCGTAGTTGGCCATTCCAATAGAAGCAAAAGAGAGGATATTTCCTTCTTGTGCTTCTATTGAATAGTCTCCGCTAGGTTCAGATGCCGAAAATTTTTCGGTTTTTTTATTTAAAACGATTACACCCGGTAACGGTTCTCCTGTTTCATCTGTTACCTTTCCGCTCACTTTTACGGTGCGCTGCGGTTGCGCTTTTTCTGTTTCTTTAATTACTATACTCTTTGGAGCCAACACAATCTGTTTTCCCTCAATCGTATATACAATTCCTTTACCAATAAAAAGTTTATCCAAAACCTCTTTTAATGTTTGATTATTAGCATCAATAGAAAAGCTCTTTTTTTCATTAATTATTTTAAGAGCATCGGAATATACAAATCTATATCCCGATTGATTGGTTATTTCTTCTAGGATGGCTGTTAACTGAACATTTTTATAATGCAGCTTTAATTGCTGCGCACTACCTGTTACGGAACAGATAAAAAGAAATAGTACACATACAAGCTGTACTTTTCCAAATAGTTTTAATTTTATATGCATAGTTAGTTAAGTGTTGTTTCTATGTATACAACATCGCTCGAAAAAGTCCTAACAAATTTTTATATTATCTGCTAAAAAAGATAAATTTATTATTTTCTATTTTGTAATCAACTAAAGCACAGAATTTTAATATGGTTGCAATTTGCACCATAGATTCAGAATAAAAATCGGCCGTTATTTTATAAGCTAAAATATTTGGATCTGTTATTTCTATTTCAACTCCATGCCATCTTTCTAATATTTTTATCACCTCACTCATTGGGGTTGCCACAAAAACAAGACGTCCCTCTCTCCATGCCACCGTGTTTTTTGCAATTTTTTGCGCAATAGGCGATATCTCAGGCAGTTTTTCTTTTCCAATAAAACATGTCTCAAACGGCTTTATTTGAGTTTTAACTACCTTCCCACCTGCATCTGAAACAAGATTTATCGCTCCCGAATATAATGTTGTCTGCGCTGTTTTATCCTCATCATAACTTTTTACATTAAACTCTGTACCAATCACTTCTATTGTAAAGTTTTTATTAGTAGTAATAATCATGGGGTGAAGAGAATCTTTCCGTACTTTAAAATAAGCCTCCCCTTTAAATTCAATTTCGCGGGTATCTCCATAAAATTTATCGGGATAAACAATAGTGGAGCCGGAATTTAGCCATACTTGCGAACTATCGGGAAGTGTGAGTCTTGCCTTTACTCCGTTTTCGGTATAGAGAGTATGGCGGTACTCGGTTGGAACATGTGCAAGGGCAATTCGGTTATAATCTACTTCCCTGTGACCCAGTTCATATTTATAAATTGTTATTAACAAGCCTATTATTGCTATAGCTGCAACCGAACTGGCAAAATACAACGCCCGCTTTAAAGAGCGGAACTGCGGTTGTTGTGCCGTAATAACTTGCTCTTGTTGTGTATTTTTACCGTAAAATTGTTGGGCTGTTTTTGGAACTTGCGTGGCTGTTCTCTTATATGTAAGCTCACGTATCTGTGCCATATCTTCCTCTTTTACAATGTCCTTAGGCAAAGTTTGTGAAACCCATACATTTTTTAAGTTTTTATAATACTGCCTATTGGCATCAGATTTTGTAATCCATGCTAATACATGTTTCTCTTCTTGCGCATTTGCAGCCCCACTTATATGTTTTATTAATAATTCCTTGTTCATTTTAAAAATCCTATATAATGTATAAAACTAACGAAACAAAAACGATAACAACAAAGGTAAATAATCTTTAAATCTTTTTTGCAGAATACGCATTGCTGCTGCAATCCTCCACTCTACTGTTTTAATAGAGATATTCTGAATCTGTGCTATTTCTTTATATTTATGACATTTAACTTTATTCAACAAATAGGTCTCCTTAATGCTAGGTGACATTTCATTTAAAGAAACGGCTAATATTTTTTCTACTTCATTGGAATATAATACGGAGATCGGAAGTTCATGTAAAGACTCGCTGTTAATGGTTTCCATAATACTATTCTGTGAAAAATTATCATACTTTTGCTTGATTTTCCGCCTCTTAAGTATATTCATACATATATTTTTTGCAATTGTTATAAGATAAGGTACCACATCTTTGGTATAATCGGGCTGATTTGAAGCCTCCCATATTTTAATAAAAACCTCTTGTGCCACATCTGTAGCCAACTCCTCATCCTTGAGATAGTTATATGCAAAATACCGCACTTTATAAAAATGAAGTGCGTAAATTTTCTCAAAGTTTTCTATATTATTTTCTGTGTTCATTGCCGGACAAAGATACAAAAGTCAAAACCGTACATCATTACAGCGAATCATTATTTACAGAATAGTTAGCGAGTCTGGAATGCATGTAAATAATATCAATATCGATCGACACCCTTTTGCGACTTCCAAAATGGAGCATTAATGAAGTACCTCCCTTGAATACTAGAGGGCAACCTTGTGCAACTAACGCCTCTAAAAGAGAAAATGCTCGTATTACTTTCTCTACAATTATCTTATCGGGAATATTATTTTCACGAGCAACTTTCTCAATCCACTCTAACGAGTAACATTCTTTTGAAATCATACTAATAGTTTGTTATAAGTTTTCGCATCTGTTCTCGCTTATTTTTACGTGAAGCATAGCGTAATAGACGAGAATTATCAATAGAATATTGGCGAGAGTTGTCAATCACATTGTGTAACTCACTCCCTGCTAAGTATTGAAAGTCTGTATCAAAACAGATATCGACAAGAACCTTTTCAAACGAGGGTATAGGTATATCATCAGTTTTCTCTAGCGGAGCTTCTGACACCAATGTTTTCACAATAATTGAATTTTGTGAAAGGTCAATATATCTCTCCATAAGCGTGTCATTAGGATTAATAAACACATCGCTGTATATCTCTTTTAGAACCTTGAAGACAGATTCCACTGCATCTCTTTCAACTTCAACATATATTGAGTTGTTGATGGCAATATGGTGCATTAACGAATGCAATGAATTACCACTCCAAATGCAATATCGAACAAACGAGAATTTTTGCTTTATGAGTTCATTAATCTGTGAAATAGACTCATTGGTAACAAATCTAAATTGTCTTTTGTTGCTCAAACGATAAATACCTCTGGAAACTCTTTCAATGATATTTTTCTCTCGCAAATCGTATAGACACCATTGCACGGTAGCCAAAGGTGGCAATGATTCGGTCATTTCACCAATTATATCCAATACATCATTGGCCGTAAAGGTTTTATCCTGCGGTAATGATGCTATAATATTTCTTTTAATGTCGCCTTTCATAATGCAAATGTACAAAATATCGGCAATAAACAAGTTCTATTGCCGATATTTTGTACTGTATTTCTTATGGAATGGGTAAATAATTAAAAATTAGAGACATACTAAGCGCCGCATTCCGGTTCTGTTGATCATAACCGGGATGTGGCGCAATAAAAAAATCTAAGTGAGTTAGCGAATGCGGCTGGCGCGTTCTTGAATGCGGGTGCGGATATCTGCGCCGGCCATAGCAGGGATTCTCTCGGTGGTGAAGTTAATCCAGAAACGGGCTTCGTCTATACGGCCAAGGCGGTAACAAGCCTCTGCAATAGCCTCCGTATTACTAAAATTATCAAATAATTTATAAGACAACAAAGCTAGTTCCAATGCTTTTTGTTTTAGCGCATGATCTTTGGTAAGCATTGATATTTGATAGGAAAGATCCCTAAGAGCAAATGAGAGGGAAGCTGCCGAATTATTCATGCTAAAAGAGAGCATCATTGCTATCTCATCGGCTTTCTTTCCCTTAAACATCTCGTTCGACTCGGCAAGGCCGCTTACAAACTTTGTAAAAGACTCACTATCATTTTTAGTACATTCGGGAATCTTCGCAAGTAAAGTCTGAGCATAATCGGCGGCATATTTATTCAGATTCTCCTCTTGATTGGTTTTACTGTAATAAAAACAACGGATTCTATATTCGGAAGCAATTCCCTTTTCACCCGTTATGCTCATCAGTTTTGCGTTCCCGGCCAGAGTCTGTTCAAACATCTTCTCATTATTCTCTTTGGCGGCACGTTTCATCGAATAATCAATGGTTGTAAAAGGAAGATTATACAAAAACATCTCTTTAGAAATACCCAGCAGCCCCATCACCTGATCACAGTTATCTACCAGAAAATTAAAAAACGGTCCTCCTGCATTTACAAAAGCGTTATGCTGCTGAGTACATTTTAACAACTCTTTATCCAACAATACCTTCGCATCTAAGCCACAAGCAACTGCACATTCGTCAAACAAATCGGCATTGTCCATTGCCAGAGAAAAACGTTTGGCAATATACAATTTCAAAAATTGAACATCCTTCCTCTTAGATTTATACTCTTTCTCCCAATCGGCCAATTTCTTATCATTTTTAAATAACTCCAGAGCCTTTTCACCTTCCCCGATAAATTTTTCCGCCGGCATAGAGCCACCGCTGCGGTAACAAAGGGTTCCCGTACCATCTATAAATAAATAGGTAGGAAAAGAATTTACGCCAAACTCTTTTGCAAGGGCAATTCCTTCTCCTTTTTCTGCGTCTACTTTACAACAAATAAAATTCTCATTATAGAATTTGCCCACCTGCGGCAACGGGAAAATCGTATTTACCATTATTTTGCAAGGGCCGCACCATGAGGTATACGTATCTACAAAAATCAGTTTGTTTTCTTTCTTGGCCTTTGCCTTAACCTCGCTCCATGTACCGGCTTCAAATTGCATTTGAGCAAACATGGATATTGTTCCTAATACGCATACAATCAGCGTTAAAAATATTCTTTTCATGATGTGTTTTTTCTAATTATTGAATACTCTCCATTAAAATTCCGTCAATTTTAGGATCGGATGGGCGTGCTGCATTTACCGATATTATTTTACCCTGTTTATCAAACATCATAAACCGGGGAATTGCCCTTATATTATACTCTTTGGCAAAATCAGACATAAAATTATCGGGAATAATAAACTGTCTCCATTGCGGCTTATCTTCCGCCAGTTTTGCGTGCCATTTTGCAGGTTTATCATCTAGCGAGATGCTGATAAATTCTATATTCGGATTATTTTTATATTTCTCAACCAGTTTTTCCACAAATGGAATCTCCTGACAGCAAGGGCCGCACCATGTAGCCCAGAAATCTATATACACAACCTTATCCTTTCCAATTACATCCAGAAAATTAACCTTATTTCCTTTATCATCTTGCATCTGGAAATTAGTGGCCATCACCCCTTTGGTTAGTTTTGCAAGGGAAGAATAAATAGGCATGAAACTCTCCAACTCTTTTTGATTGGTTGTTGTCTTTTTATATTGATCAAAAACAGCAACAAGATCATCTCCGCCACCGGTGGAGAGAGTGCCACTCATAATATCTCCCGCTATCATGTTTATAACATTCTCATTGCTAATAATTTCCTTAGCAAGTTTCATCTCCCTTATCCTGCTATTTTCATCCGTGGGATTGCATCCCATCTTCCATCTTAAAATCTGCTCCGTAACCTGTATATAGGTTATATCATTCAGATCAAACGAGTTTACATAGGCAACAAAATCGGGATCGGCATCCATTTTCACCCCGGTTCCCCTTTTTGCCCAGCAAAAACGGATCGGAATGCACTTTTGGTCATAATCTAATTTA
>JAVWIB010000084.1:0-12666 GCA_036639755.1 Bacteroidales bacterium | reverse complement strand
TACATTTGTTAAACGACTATTTAAATGATCGTTAAGTTTATCTTTTATAAAACACATTATTGTATGAACTATCACACTGCGTTTATATTATATGAATAATAACAAAGAGAAAAATCTTACAGCCCTATTAAAAGTAGGTAATGAAGCTGCTTTTAAAGAGTTTTATCTCTGCTTTTACAAAGCTGTTTTATATTATGTGAGCCATTATATTCAAAATTCGGAATCGGCAAAAGATATAGCCCAAGAATCCTTTTTTTACTTATGGGAAAATAGAGATAAACTCGATCCATCAAAAGGATGCAAATCGTATATGCTATCAATTGCCAGAAGCAAGGCATTAAATTACATAAGGGACACAAAATATAGTATATCATACGTTGAGGGTGATAAAATGCAGATGGATTTTGAATCACATGCAGACCTAAAAGATTATACATTTAACGCTATAATAAATAAAGATCTGCTTAAAGTTGTTAATGATGAAATTGCCAAATTACCACAAAAACAAAGAGACGTTATCATTTTAAGCAGAAAAAAATATTGTTCTCACAAAGAAATAGCACAGATTTTGCAGATAAGTATAAAAGCTGTAGAATACAGACTCATGAGTGCATTAAGTAAAATTAAAAAAAATATTGAGAATATTTAGGGTTAGCTTCCATTTTTGTTTATACTATATATGAAGAAAATAGATTTGATAAAATTCATCAGTGGCAATACCTCTAAACAGGAAGACACAAAGATACTCCAATGGCTGGAAACCTCTCCTAAAAACAGAGGCTATTTTAACAGCCTAAAGGATATTTGGATATTGTCAACTCTTCCGGAAGAAAGGGCAGATGAACTTGATTATGTTAACTTTAAATTAAAATTTCCAATACAAAAAAGGCGGAAAATAAAAGCATGTCATATCTATTTTACAGCTATTGCGGCATCAATTATTCTTTTTCTTTTTATAGCAAAACCTTATTTTAACTCTCAAATAGATATTATAGAGAACAATCCTACTTTAATTTCAAATCATACAACAGACATTTATTATTATAATCTTCCCGATAGTACCCGTATTGCATTATACCCCAAATCGGAGATTAGCTATAGCAAAGACTATTTTTTACACAATAGAGCCGTAATACTAAAAGGCAAGGCCTTTTTTGAAGTAATAAGTGATGCTGCAAAGAGCCCATTTCATATATACACAAAAGATCATATAGATATCATGGTAACCGGTACAAAGTTCTTTGTAAATAGCAGTGTGCAAAACAGCAACAACACAAACAATAAATTTGAAGCCTTTTTAAAGGAGGGGAGAATATCAATTAAGCAGAGAGAGAGTAATACCGAAATACATATGATTCCGGGAGATATGGTATTTGCCCAAAAAAACATGAAAATATCTAAGATATCGAATACTACCCACCCAAAGGAGATGGATTTTCTTTATTCATACTTCTGCTTTGAGAACGCAACTATGAGTGACGTATTGTATAAATTAGAAAATTACTATAACATCTCCTTTATCTGTAAAAGAAATGAAATTCCCAATTTGTTATTTACCGGAGATATAAACGGTGAAACACTCGATACGATTCTTACATTATTTAATAGAAGTATGGAGATACAGAGTGCTGTAAATAATAGAGTTATAACATTGTATTAAAAAAGTTCAAAAATAAGTTTAAAAATAAATTGTCCATTTTGAGGGTTTTGTCTTTCCTGCGGTTATACTAATAGTATAAACTTTCTAAACTTAAGATAAATGGAAGGAGAACACTATTACTTATGTAGGAGAAAAAGTAGTTGTGTCGCATTTTTAACGATAATGTTATTTTTCATTTTTAACATTAGCCTATTTGCGCAGCAGAAGCTTAATTTCTCATTCAAAAATGTTCCGTTAAAAACTGCAATAACGGAAATTGAAAAACAAAGCGGATATAAATTCGTTTTTTCGCCCAGTGTTGTTGATGTAACAAAAAACGTCACCGGGGAATTCAAAAATGTAACGCTAGACAACGTGTTACAAGATTTACTAATCGGGAAAGGGATTTCCTATACAATCCAGGGAAAGCAAATAATTCTATCGGGAGCCGAAAAAAAAGCCAACCCCGCAGGAAAGATTAAAATCTCGGGAACTGTTACCGATGAAAATGGAAATCCGTTTCCATTTTTAAATGTATTTGATACCTCAAACCCAAGATTAGGTGCTGTTACGGATGATAATGGTAAATATTCCATGGAGGTTCTGTCCAATGCTAAAAGTTTATCTTTTAGTTTTATGGGGTATAAGACAGGTATTGTTAGTATAGGTAAAAGTTCTTTAATCAACCATCAGATGGAACTCGAATCTGAAAATTTGGAAGAGGTTGTTATTGTAGGCTTTGGACAACAAAGCAAATCGAGTGTTTCTGCATCTGTTTCTTCAATTAAATCTACGGAAATTATTCAAACGCCGGTAGCCAATGTTACCAATGCTCTTGCCGGCAGGCTTGCCGGTATTACAACAATGCAGTCGAGCGGACAACCGGGTAATGACGATGCAACCATCATTATTCGTGGGCAAGGATCGTGGAACTCTTCGGAACCGTTGTATGTTATAGACGGAGTTGAAAGAACGAAAGAAATTTTTGCCACAATGGATGCCGGTGAACTTGAGTCGGTTAACATATTAAAAGATGCAGCAGCCACGGCTGTTTATGGATCAAAAGGGGCAAATGGAGTCATTCTTATTACCTCAAAAAGAGGACAAGAAGGGAAGATTGCTGTTGGACTTAATGTATCCACAACACTACAACAATTTACAAGATATCCTAATTACCTTAATTCTTATGAAAGTCTAAAGTTATATAACGAAGCTTTAATGAATGATGGTAATGATCCATTGTATTCTAACGAGGATTTGGAACATTACAGAACCCAAGACGATCCTTACAGATACCCCGATACCAATTGGTATGGTTTATTAATGAAAAAAGTAGCACCACAATTCAATGCCTCATTAAATTTACGAGGGGGTTCACGTACTGTAAGATACTTTATATCAGGATCATTTATAGACCAAGAAGGTCAATTAAAAACAACTCAAGGGAGAATTTATAATCCAAAATTCTCTTATAAAAGATATCGTTTCTCTGCAAATGTTGATGCTATTATTACAAAAGATTTTACAATTTCTGTTGAATTAAGCGGAAGTTATAGTGATAAGAGGGAGCCAAATCAGCAAATGAATGTATTTACAAATATGAATAGAATGGCCCCTTGGTATATGCCGGCTCTAAATCCTAATGGATCTTATGCTGCAACGTCTGAATACAAAGATATGAATCCAATGTGGCTACTAAATACGAAGGGGAGTGACCAGCGAACTACATCTTGGATTACATCTTCTATAAAATTAGAATATGATTTTAACAAATGGGTAAAAGGACTCTCTGTAAATGCACGAATCGCATTTGACTCCGGGTTCTATCCGGCTAAATATTGGTCTGAAACACAATCTACTTATCAACTTATCTCACGTCCCGATAGAGCAGATCGTTACATCTCCTTCTTAAAACCCGAATTTTTTTATGGAGATAATGGCGTTTCGTGGGGCTCAATAGAGAGAACTCTTGATGGTTTGGCAAATATAGTCTATTCCAGAAAATTTGGAGACCATTTTTTAAGGGTACAGGGTATTGCCAATTTCTCGGAAAGGAGATTAGGTTCGTCTGTTTCCTATAATGCTGCCAGTTTTATAGGTAAAGTTAACTATTCTTATAAAAGCAGATATAATATAGAGGCAAATGGTTCATATAGAGGATCAGAAAATTTTGCTCCGGGAGAAAGATTTGGATTTTTTCCATCAGTATCGGCAAGTTGGAATGTAACATCTGAAAAATTCATGAAAGGAATTAAGTTTATTAATAACTTAAAGTTGAGGGGATCTTGGGGATTAACCGGTAGCGATTATGCCGGAACCAGATTCCTCTATAAAGAAGGTAAATGGCTTACCGGATCGGGTGATGACTATTCTGTCCCTTATTTTGGTTATGGTGGAGGAAGTACATTGGGATACACCATTGAGCCTTCAATTGCAAACCCTTTGGCAACATGGGAGAAAGCAGATCAAGTTAACATAGGAGTCGATTTAACTATTTGGAAAAATAGAATTAATATTACCTATGATCGTTTTTTTGAGAATCGTCACGATATTTTACAAGAATCGCAATCGGTTCCACAAATTTTGGGAATAGGGTTGCCCGATGTAAATATAGGCAAAACAAAGCGTGATGGATGGGAATTAGAAGTTTCTTACAATCACGAACTTAGTAGAGACTACAGCTTTTATATAAAGGGAAATGTATCATACGTAAAAAATGAGATCGTATTCCAAGATGAGCCTGTTGCAAAAGACCCATGGCTAAAGGCAGAAGGAAAACCAATCGGACAGTTTTTTGGATATGTTGTTGAAGGATTCTTTCAAAATCAAGAAGAGATAGATAATGCGCCAAAACAGCAAGTTGGAAGTACTCCTATACCGGGAGATTTAAGATATATGGATTATAACGGAGATGGAGTAGTTAATGATTACGACAGGGTACCTATAGGTTATCCAAAATACCCAAGATACTCCTTTGGACTTTCATTTGGGGCTAAAATTAAAAATTTTGATGTTAATGTCTTATTCCAAGGAGCTGCGCAATCGAGCGTTTTTATCTCTCAGTTCTTAATGTATGAGTTCTATAATAGAGGAAAAGTACAAGATATACATCTTGGAAGGTGGACCCCGCAAACTGCAGAAACTGCCACATATCCGGCTTTACACGTAGGGGCAATAAGTCAAAATCACGTTCAAAATTCATTTTTTATTAAAGATAACCCTTATTTAAGGTTAAAGAGCGTAGAGATAGCTTATTCTTTAAATCCTAATGCTGCTAAAAAGGTAGGGATGAAAGGATTGAGGATTTATGTGAGTGGATCTAACTTATTTACATGGGATAAATTAAAAGTTGTAGACCCGGAGACGCCTAATAATTCAAGTGAAAGTGTTTATCCACAGGCTAGAAACTTTAGTTTGGGCCTTAATTTAAATTTTTAGGAAGAATGAAAAAGATAATTATAATTTTATTTACTCTAGCCGTATTACCGGCATGCAGTAACTTTTTGGATCAAGCGCCAACCGGAGAGCAGACAAAAGGGTATATCTTTGAAGATTATACAAGAGCTCAGAGATATATGGATCAGTTATATATTAGTCTCCCTAGGGTGTGGACTTCTGGTAGCTCTTATTTTTCGCAGAGCAATCCCGGATTTTTGGAATCAGCCACAGATATGGCTGAATATACGGCTACTTATGGTGCTGCCAATAACTCTTTTAATGTTGGCAACTGGTTTAATTCAGCTGCTTATTATGAAGTAGCAGCTCCATGGGGGAATGCCTATGAAAACCTTAGGATGTGCTATATGTTTTTGGAAAATATAGATAATTTTAAAAATGAACCCTATTCTAATAACGTTAGTAGGAAAGTAACTATGTTGGGAGAGGTTCAATTTATGATTGCTTTCAATTATTTTGAATTACTAAAAAGATATGGGGGCGTTCCACTTGTAAAGGATGTCTTAACATTAGAGACAAATTTAAAGGTGCCTCGTGCAACTTATGATGAAACATGTAATTATATTATAGAAAATGTTGATCAAGCAATTCGTGTTTTACCCGACGTATGGCCACAAAATGATTTTGGACGAATCACAAAAGTTGCGGCTATGGCTCTTAAGAGCAGAGTACTTCTATACGCAGCAAGCCCATTAAACAATCCAACTAATGATATAGAAAAATGGAAAAAAGCGGCAGCGGCTGCACGGGATTGTATCGATTTTTGTGACTCAAGAGGCCTAAATCAACTAATGCCCGAATATAGAAGCATATTTATGGGGAGTTTTGCAGAATTAAAACCTGAGCTAATTATGCCTGTAGTTAATTCATATGCTAGCTCTTTTACTTTTAACTCATTTGTAATTTTATATGGACAGGCTACCCCGGGAGATGGATTCCAGGGATATGGAAGTAATTCGCCAACACAAGATTTTGTTGACAGATTTGAGGTAATTAAATATGATGCCCAAGGGAATGCTATTGGAACTGAGAAATTTGACTGGAATAACCCCAATCATGTAAAGAACATGTATAAAAATAGAGATCCTCGCTTCTATTATACGGTTTTGTACAATAACGTATATTGGATTAAAAGAAACATTGAAACATGGCGCGAGGGGACAGCATATGGGAAAGACAGAAATCCTAAAAATCACCTATTCTCAAGGACAGGTTATTATTTGAGAAAATTTTGGCCGGCAACCTGTTATAGCTCTGAGCAAGTAGGATCCGGACAAATGGTGGCATTTTATTTTCGCTACGGAGAAGTTTTATTAAATTATGCCGAGGCTATGAATGAAGCTTTTGGAGCCGATGTTGATGGATTGCAAAGGGAAAGTACAGTTACTTCCAGGGATGTTATAAATAGAATAAGAGGTCGTTTGGTGTGTCCGCCAAGTAAAGCTATTGGGGGAAGTAGCGATAAGTATTACCAGGTTAAAGTGGAGAGACAAACTAATCCTAATTTTCCAGTATTAACAGAGGGGATGCCTAACATTCCTGCCGGATTATCTCAAGTAGAAATGAGAGAACGGGTAAAGAATGAAAGAGCAATTGAACTGTGTTTTGAGGGGCACTATTTATATGATATTTTAAGATGGAAAGATGGTGCTAAACACATGAAATCTATCTATGGCGTTGATCCTGTAAAAGAGGGTGATTCGTATACATATAATAGGGTTCTTATTGAAGACCGCGTTTTTGATGAGGGAAGAATGTACTTATACCCTATTCCAAAAGAGCAGGTTTACTCTATGGAAATAGCGCAAAATCCCGGATGGTAAGATTTAAAATTTAAAGATATGAATTACTATAAAATCTATAAAAATATGGTGTGTTACAGAGCGATATTGTTCTGTGCATTGCTAGTATTATTCACTAATTTTTTATCTCCGGTATTGGGATATGCCCAAAAGAATGTGGCACCTGTTACCGTTTATGGAGAAATTGTTAATGAACAAGGCGTTCCTGTCATGGGAGCCATAATCAGTATTCAGGAATCTACTGTACAAGCTATGTCCGATGAGCTTGGTGAATTTACAATTGATGTACCGGAATTAAAATCAATATTAATTATTGAAGCCGATGGTTTTGAGCGGTACACAACTACGGTCTTAAAAGGAGGAAAGCTAAAAGCTATACTCAAATATACAGTTGAAGGACAGGGTATTAAAGACAAAGTAAATATGCCGTGGATGATTACAGATAAGAGAAGCCTGACATCTGCCGTTTCTACAACTACTCAAGAAGAGTTACGAAAGAGTCCTACAATGCGCTTAACTCAGTCATTATCCGGCAGATTACCGGGCCTTACAATTGTTAATGGAAGCGGACTGCCCGGCTTGGAAAACACTTCATGGAGAATAAGGGGTATCCGTACATTGGAAGATGGAGGGGTAAACACAATGGCTAAAGGAGGAGCCGGAGAACCCATTGCTATAGTAGATGGCTTTGAACGTGCGTTTACCGATTTTGATCCTAGTGAAATTGAATCGTTTAGTATCCTTAAAGATGCTGCTGCTACAGCTATATATGGAGCTAGAGGAGCAAATGGAGTTATCTTGGTAACTACAAAACGAGGACATGAAAATCGCAGAACAATTGATGTAGAATTTACTGCCGGATTTGTAAGGCCTATCAATCTTCCTAATTTTTTAGGTGCCGATGAATATGCAATTTTTCATAATGAAGCTCGACAAAATGACGGCTTAAAACCGCTGTATACCAAAGAGGATATTGAGTTATATAGAAATCAAAAAAGCCCATTAACGCATCCTAATGTAGATTATTATAAGGAATTTGTAAAACCACTAACTCATCAGATAAAAGGGTCACTTTCTTTATCGGGAGGCAATAGAATCGTTAAATATTTTATTGCATTAGCTTATAATAACCAAGGTGGATTATATGATAGGACAACAGAGAATTCCGATTTTGAGACACAACTAAGATATTCTCGGTACAATGCCCGCGTTAATGTAGATTTACAAATATTTAAGCGTTTATCGGCCAGTTTTAATTTAGCAGGGCGTATTGAAGATAGACGGAACCCATATACTAGCAGTAGTACTATATTTGATATGTTTTCTCGTTATCCATCAAATGCTTTCCCTTTGGAATTTACAGGTATCGATCCTGCATTAAAGAAAGAAGTACATATGTTAGGCGGGAATTCGCTCTATACATCAAATCCTTTGGGGGATTTATCATACAGAGGTGATTGTGAGGATACACGTCGCTACTATCAATTGGGAGTAAACATAAAGCATGATATGGATTATTTAACGAAAGGGTTAACTCTTAATCTTGAATTTAATAATGATGGGTATAATTATATTGAGGTTTATAAATATAAAAATTATTTGGTTTGGGATAGAATGGTTAAACCCGATGAGTCTATACAATATAGGTCTTATAACACAGAGAGTTCCTTAACTAGAAAGTATAGTGCGCAATCAGATCAGTGGTCGGGTTTAAATCTCAATTTAAGGTACGACCGTACTTTTGGAAACCATAAAATAAACGGTTTACTAATGTATAAGCAATATAGAACAGTACCCCCTGAGGCAAATCAACCCGATAAAAAAACACAGGATTTTATATTTAGGGGTGATTACTCGTTCAAAAACAGGTACTTTTTTGAAGTAACAACATCGTATTCCGGAACAGATAATTTTTATTTAACGAATAAATCTAGATTTTTATTTCCTGCAGTTTCTGGATCATGGATTCTATCAGACGAGCCATGGATGAAGAGTAGCTTTATGCAATTGCTTAAATTAAGGGCATCTTGGGGCATTGTAGGTAATGACAATTATGCATTTACCGATATGAACGGCCTTAAGTATCGTTTTCCATATAGGGATAGATGGTGGAGCCAAGGACAGGCTCATTGTTGGGGAACCTCACTTTACTATAGTCCTGCTGTGGTTAGAGAGGGTGTTGTACCTAATCCCGATTTCACAATTGAAAAATCGATGATGACAAATATTGGCTTAGATGCTAAATTCTTTGATAGAAGGCTATCATTCTCAGGAGACATGTTCTTTGAAAAAAGGTATGATATATATACTCGCGGAATTGGAAGTATTCCTTTGGCGTTTGGCGTTTCGGACGATAATCTGCCTATTATGAATAACGGACAAGTAAATAGCAAAGGCTTTGAGATTTCGCTGGGATGGGCAGATGTTGCCGGAGACTTTTCTTATTGGGCAAATGCTTATGTAGATTATTCTACCAATAAGATTATTAATATGGATGAGCCATTTAAACCAGATTTATACAGAATGGAGACAGGTGGAAGTTCAAGACAGGATTTTGGTTTAATTGCATTGGGATTATTTAAAAATCAAGCAGAGATAGATGCTAGCCCAATGCAAACTTTTGGACAATATCAACCGGGAGATATTAAATATGCCGATTTAAATAACGATAAAATAATAGATGCCAATGACTATACAAAATTAGGAAAAGGAACTTTTCCCAAATTGGGTTTTGCAATTGATTTAGGGGTAAGATATAAAAACTTTGATCTTTCTATGTTGTTCCAAGGAGCAAGTGAGTCTAGTTCTTATATGGGTAACAATGCAATGAGAGCATTTTATAATAATGGAAACATTTCGAGCCATGCTCTAAATCATTACACGAACGAAGCAAGTTGGGCTACGGCAAACTATCCAAGATTAACCTCTTTGTCTAATGATAATAACTGGAGAATCTCTAGCTATTGGATGAAAGATGCTACCTATTTACGCCTTAAGAATTTGGAATTAGGCTATAATTTCCCAACTAATATAGCTAAAAAAATGGGGATGTATGGTTTCAGAATTTATTTTAATGCGTATAATGTTTTTAGCATAGATAATATGGATGGATTCGATCCGGAGGATCCTAACGCAGGTATTAGTCAATATCCGCAAACTCAGATTTTTAATTTTGGTCTAAATCTTAAATTCTAAAGCAATGAAAAATAGATTATATACTTTTATTTTAGGTTCGGTTTTACTGCTATTAAGCAGTTCATGTGATAGGTCATATCTTTACCCTTGGCCACCGGATGCAGCAAGAACGCCGGAAGATGTTTGGAGCTATTACGACTATTCAAAAGGTTTTCTTGACGCTATTTCTGCCGATCAGGCTCCTGCTCCCTTTTATAGCGATGTTGAAGGATATGGGAATACTGCCTCTGCTTGTGATGAGGCAATTCATTCCGATCCTGCAGGGCCTGTCCGCTATTTTACCAATGGCGTATGGAACCCAACAAATATTCCCACAATTTACCACGGGGGCCATTTTTCTAGTTATGCAGCTTACTCTTCTCCATGGACAAATGCTTACATGGCCATTAGAAGAGTTAATATATTCTTAGAGAATGTAGACAACTCAGCTTTAATAGATGACCCTACTAATCCGGCAAGAGCTCACGAGAGAACGTATGAAAAAGCACATGCCCATTTTTTGAGAGCTTTTTTCCAATTCGATTTATTTAGAAAATACGGATGCTTCCCTATTACTATAAAAAGTCTAAATATAAATGACAACTTGTTTTCTCCTAAAAATACATTGGAAGAGTGTTATAATCAAATTATAGCGGATTGTGATGTAGCAATTAGTGCACTCCCGTTAATGTGGGATGATAATAATTTTGGAAAAGCAAATAGACCGGCTGCCCAAGCTTTAAAATCAAGAGTAACTCTTTATTATGCAAGTCCGCTATATCAAGGGGAGTTTGCAAACTTTGGTATTGCCGCTAATACTACAGGTGATATTGAGCGCTGGAAAATTGCAGTTAAAGCAGCTAGAACCGCAATCAACGAGAATGACTTCTATTATTTAATGCCTGTCAAAAATTTTAATCCTCCCTATGCCGGTGCCGGACGGTATGGAAATCAAGTTGGATTGGTTTCTTACCTAAACCAACATGAAATTATTTGGGGCTCCGTCGCATGGTCTTCAAGGGCTGTGAGAGATGAGATTTACAACTTACCTGCAGGGTTGGAAGGATGTTATGGAGCTACGAATCCTACTCAAGAGATGGTTGATGCTTTTGAAGTTGTTGAAAATTTTAATACATCCGGAGCCAAAGCGGTACCCTTTGATTGGAATAATCCACAACATGCTAATAATCCATATCTAAACCGAGATCCCCGTTTTTATGCATCTATTTCATATAATGGATTAGTTTGGGGAAATAATGCCTCTAAACAATACACAATTGATACTTATGATGGAGGCGCTCATAGAGATGTTACGAATCCGCGCTCAACTAAAACCGGATATTATTATCGTAAATTCTTTTCAGAGGATTATTATTGGAATGCATCCGGCTACAGGGCTACACCATATAGGAGCAGAAATGAATTTAGGGTTGCCGAAATGATACTTAATTATGCAGAGGCAATGAATGAAGCCTACGGACCGCAAGCTCCGGATCCAGGTGGTGCATTACAGTTTGGCCCCCAGAATGCTTTAGAAGCAATTAATTTTATTAGAGCACGTGTAAAAATGCCTGCTATTCCAAATGGCTTATCAAAAGAGGCAATGAGGGAGGTAATAAAACACGAACGGAGAATTGAACTTTGTTTTGAAGGACACCGCATGTATGATCTTAGAAGATGGAAAGAAGGAGAAAAATTGGGCGCAACGATTCATGGAGTAGCTATTACGCCTACCGGATTTGATTCAAAGAATAAGCCGATTGGATTTAAATACCAGGTAGAAAAAGTAGAAGACCGCGTATGGCGTAATTGCATGTATTGGTGGCCTATCCCATATACAGAAATAGTAAAATACGAAGGGCAACTTATTCAAAACCCGGAATGGTAGAATGTTTATTTAATAAAATAAGGATATATGAAAAATAAATATTACATAATTATATTGTTGGCGGTCTTGTTTATGGGCTGTAGCAAAGACGTATGGCTTGATAATGATACTCCAAAGGTTTATATACCAAAAAATGGATTAAGTATTAATAAGGCTTGGCTATTGGAATCTAATGAGTATACAGTTAATCTATCTGCTTATTGTTCAGGCGTAAGACCCGAGAATCGAAAAACAGATATAGTTGTTACTTTTGCTGTGGTTCCAAAATTAATAGAAGATTATAATAATGCGGTAGTTCCAGAAGAATATTCGGGAAAAATTGTGGAATTGCCTGCTAGTTGTTACAGTTTTGTGAGTGATAAAATTGTTATAGCTAAGGGGACATCTCATGGGGATATGCCCATTAAAATTGATATGCAAAAGCTTAAAGCATTGGGATTAAAAACGAATGAAGTTAAGTATGCAATTCCGGTTCAACTGCAATCTACGTCTATGTATAATTTACAGGAAAATGCAAAGATGCTAAGTGCACTATACTGTGTAACCATGGACGAACCTAGCTTTTATTTTTGGGATAATAGGGATGTAAAGGGTAATGTTATTGCTAAAAAATTAATGGTAAATTATGAGAATAAAAATGATAAGTATGATTTTCGCATAGTTTCTCACGGTTTACCTGTAGGCCAAGAGTACACATTAAATCTTGC
>JAVWIB010000083.1:7484-13110 GCA_036639755.1 Bacteroidales bacterium | reverse complement strand
ATACCAATACGCCATTGAATCTGGGGCATATTAGAAACAACCTGTTGGTTTGGTCTGTTTCTAGGTTGCTGGAGGCAAACGGCAACCATGTAATGTGGGTGAATCTGGTAAACGACAGGGGGATCCATATCTGTAAATCTATGCTGGCATGGCTTAAAACGGGGAATGGAGAGACACCTCAAAGTTCGGGAATGAAAGGAGATCACCTTGTAGGAAAATATTATGTAGCATTCAGCAACGAACTTAAAAAACAAACCAAGGAACTAATTGCAAAAGGGGTTCCGGAAGATGAAGCGGAAAAACAGACCCCTATCCTAAAACAGGCGCAGGAGATGCTTGTAAAATGGGAACAGGGAGATAAAGAGGTGGTAGATTTGTGGAAAACCATGAACGGTTGGGTTTATGAAGGATTTGATAAAACCTACCAACGTCTGGGAATTTCATTCGATAGAACTTATTATGAATCTCAAACCTATCTGCTTGGAAAATCACTGGTACAGGCAGGCCTCGCAAAAGGGATTTTTGAACAACAGGAAGACAGCTCCGTATGGTGCGATCTTATCGCAGACGGATTGGATAAGAAATTGCTGCTCAGGGGAGACGGTACATCGGTCTATATGACACAAGATTTGGGTACGGCGCATCAGCGATTTAGCGAGTATAAACTGGATGAGCATATTTATGTGGTTGGAAATGAGCAAAATTATCATTTTCAGGTACTCAAACTTGTCTTAAAGAAGCTGGGCTTTAACTGGGCCGATAGCATATGTCATCTCTCTTACGGAATGGTTGAACTGCCTGAGGGAAAGATGAAATCCAGAGAGGGAACGGTGGTAGATGCAGACGATCTTGTACAGGATATGTATGCCACGGCAAAAGAGACCTCTATGGAGTTGGGCCGCCTAGACGATATGCCGGTTGAGGAACAAGAAAAACTGTTTGAAATGGTTGGCCTTGGGGCACTTAAATACTTCATTATTAAGGTAGACCCTAAAAAGACCATGGTATTCGATCCTAAAGAATCAATTGATTTTAACGGTAATACAGGTCCGTTTATCCAATATACGCACGCCAGAATCAAGTCTATTTTAAGGAAAGCGGCCGAACAAGATTGTAAGAATGAGGTAACCTCAACAGAATTGCTCCCAAAAGAGATAGAAATTATTAAATTGCTAAATAATTTCCCGACAAGGGTAAAAGAGGGGGGAGACGAACATTCTCCGGCAATCATTGCAAACTATGCGTATGACCTTGCCAAAGAGTTCAGCCAATATTATCACGATACCTCCATCCTTAAAGAGGAAAATGCCGCAATAAAGGCTAATAGACTTGCACTTATAGAGACTATTGCAAAAGTACTCACAAAAGCAATGGATATTTTAGGAATTACCCTTCCCGAGAGGATGTAACGCAAATATGATAAAAGGAAACAACGGATTTCTTCCAACATCCAAAAAAGAGATGGAAGCACTGGGGTGGGATTATGTAGATATTATTCTCTTTACAGGTGATGCCTATATTGATCATCCTTCTTTTGGTACTGCCGTAATTTCCAGAGTGTTGGAACGAGAAGACTACCGAGTGGCCATTGTGCCGCAACCAAACTGGAGAGATGATCTGCGCGATTTTAAGAAGCTGGGCAAACCCCGTCTTTTCTTTGGCGTAAATTCCGGAGCAATGGACTCTATGGTAAATCATTATACCGCAGCCAAACGGTTGCGCAGCAACGATGCCTATACCCCCAACGGAGCTCCCTCCATGCGCCCCGATTACGCAGTTACCGTTTATTCCACTATTTTAAAAGATCTGTATCCCGATATTCCTGTTGTCATAGGGGGCATTGAGGCCTCCTTGCGCCGCTTTGCCCATTATGATTATTGGCAGGACAAATTATTCCCCTCTATTTTAGTAAGCAGCAAAGCCGATTATCTAATTTACGGAATGGGGGAGAGGGCTGTTGTACAATTGGCGGAGCATATTAAAAAGAATCCCCGTTTTAAGATGGGAACACCGATTGATATTCCGCAGATTGCCTGGATGAGCAAAGAATCTCCCACAGCCCTCCCCGATCCAATCCTATTGCATCCGTTTGAGAAATGTTGCAAGGATAAAAAGACTTTTGTAGAGAATTTTAATACCATAGAGATTGAAGCCAACCGTTGGAGCGGCAAACAGATGGTAGAACCGTATAAAGAGGGTTATGTGTATGTAAATCCGCCGTTCCCCCTCCCAACCGAGCAGGAACTGGACTCGTATTACGATCTCCCTTACACCAAACTTCCCCATCCGCGCTACAAAGAGAAACATATTCCCGCTTATGAGATGATTAAATTCTCCATAAATACTCATAGAGGATGTTTTGGCGGATGCAGCTTCTGTACCATTGCCGCACATCAGGGAAAACAGATTCAGAACAGGAGCGAACGTTCCATTTTAGAAGAAATAGAGAAATTAAACTCATTACCGGGCTTTGCCGGAAATATTTCGGATGTAGGGGCTCCTACGGCCAATATGTATGGTATGGGTGGAAATGATAAATTAATCTGCGAAAAATGTTTCAGAAAAAGCTGCCTTTTTCCAACGATGTGCAGCAATCTCAACCATTCACACAGACGTTTGCTCAAACTATACGAGAACATTGCCTCCGTAAAAGGAATCCGGCATGCTTATGTAGGGAGTGGAATCCGTTATGATCTTTTCTTAAACGAAAAAGGCTTTATAGACAGCTCTTCCAAACCCTATTTTACCGAACTGATTGTCAATCACACATCGGGACGGTTAAAAGTAGCTCCCGAGCATACGCAGGAGAGAGTGCTCCAACAAATGAACAAGCCGAGTTTTGCCTTGTTTGAGAGATTGTGCCGTGAGTTCGACCGGATTGTACGAGAGAGAGGATTGAGGTATCAGCTTGTCCCTTATTTTATCTCCTCTCATCCCGGTTGCAGCATGAAAGATATGGAGTTATTATCAAAACATCCGATCTTAAGGGGAGTTTATATGGAACAGGTGCAGGATTTTACCCCTACGCCAATGACAAAATCGTCGGTAGCCTATTATTCGGAACTGGATCCAAAGACGTTTGCCCCTATTATCGTGGAGAAAAATACCGAAAAAAAGAAAGATCAAAAGAGCTATTTCTTTAAGAGATAGCACAACTTTTAGTATAGAAGCAAAATTTTTGAATTTATTATAAAAAATGCCTTGTAGTTATAAAAAATTGCATTATAATTGCACTTCCAAAATTAACGGGGTATAAATTAAAATTATAAAGAAAAACAGAGTATTATGTCCAGTAAGGCTGCATCAAGATTACAAAAGAAAAGAGCGGTAGTTAGCTATGCCAATATGTCGGCGGAATTGGCCGCTGCGTTTAAAGAGAAATATCCAAAAGGATATTCAGATTATATGGGGGATATCTTTAAGATTGACAAACCGGACGGTTCATTCTTTTATGCGGTTTCAATTGAAATACCGGAAGCTATTTATCTGGTGAAAATAGATGTGAAGATAGATGATTATGAAGATGTAGAAAACGGACTCTTCGGAGATGGTGAAAGTGATGATGATGCTTCGGCAGAAGGAGGTACTTTTCCCGATGAAGATACGTCCTCTACCTTTCGTGCAGAAGAGGAAGCAGACGAATAGGCAGCAGGTTATCTCAAAAAGAACGTTTATAAAAAAACATAAATCAAGAGCGACATCCATAACGGGTTGCCGCTTTTTTTAGTTCCATTGTACAGATAACAACATCAGTTTCAAGGGGCAACTTTATTTTGGAACACAGAGGCAGCGTGCGCCGGAATTCCCAAGCCTATCATCATGAGTTACAACGATGATAATCATATTGTTTTTTTCTTGTTCTAATATCTTCCAAAATAAATCAATACTCTCTTTATCCATATTATTTGTAGGTTCATCAAGTAATAGTAATCTTGGTCGTTTAAGTAGGGCTCTGCTCAAACCTAAAAGCTGTTTTTGTCCTCCCGATAAATTGATCCCATCTTCACCTATTCTAGTGAGGTAATGCATTGGTAATGCCTCCCAAAATTTATTTAACCCATATTTTGTGCATAATTTTACTGCCTCGGTATATTTATCTTCATTTGCTTCCAAGCAGATTTATTTTATTCTTCAAAAGTAGCTTTGTTTATATATATAATTGAGTATAGCATCATAGCTATGTTAATAACGCTTATCAGTATTAAACCTAAAATATTATTAAAATACATTATAGTTGCTAGACTTAAACATAATGTTATGAAACATATTGTAAGTACGATTAATAAAGATTTTCTGGAGATATAGCCTTTCCTGTAAGTGCCAAGTAGACCTCCTATTCCAGAACCAATCATAATGATAAAAAAGTACTTTAAATATGAATAATCATAAAAATACAATAGCCCAATAAATGATAATATGATAAGAGATATATTGATATAAATTTTATTTATCATACATAACTATATTAGCGATCTACTGCTGTGCACACTCCTGCGGAAATTGCGCCCCAAACTAATGTAATTGCTAAAGATGCTCCTCCTGTTAAAGCTGCTGCTGAAGCACCATAAGCTAAAACACCTCCCCACCCCGTCATGAACATGCTACATCCAAAACCTAACCACCCGCCACCTTCAATTTGTTCCATTTGATTAAAATCTAAAGTTTTCATGATAATAAAAGTTTTAAGTTAAACAAGATAGAGTGCTGGCTGTTCACTCTAATAATTACATAATCAACATGCTGAAGATCTGAGTTACAGTTGCACAACCGTATTGGGAAACGTGCTCGTAATGGCATTAGGAAAGCCTTTCAAACCATCTACGAGGATAGCTTAAAAGGTTAAAACCTCCATGCCAGAATTCTGCTTATTTTTGTTCCCTGGTACATCTCTATTGTTTTATACTCGGTAGCACCGGCCTTTTTTAATGCGGCGTATAGCGTGCGCAAGCTTTTTTCTTTAGATACCATTGTCGTAAACCAGCCGCAATTTTTCCGGAATTTTACACTTTGGGTAATCATGGTTAAAAGGAATCTGATTTCGCCTCCCTCACAGCACAATTCATAACGATTGCCTCCAAAATTCAATTCCGCTCTTGCTACTTTCTTGCCCGTAAGATTGCTCATCTTTCGCAAAGTCCCTTCTTCTGCCTGCTCGGCCGAGCTATGGAACGGGGGATTGCAAATGGTTGCATCAAAATAATCATCTTGCGCAATAACGCCCTCAAAAATATTCATGCTGTTGCTTTGTAACCGCAGTTCTATTTTATGAGCGAGAGACGGATTGCAGGTGATAATTTTATGGGCATTGGAAATGGCTGCAGGATTAATATCCGTCCCCACAAATGTCCAGCCGTATTCTGCACAGCCTATAATGGGGTAAATACAATTTGCCCCTGTCCCGATATCCAGACATTTGCGGCTAACCGCCTCACCAAAAGGATTGATTAGATCTGCAATAGAATGGATATAATTTGCCCGGCCCGGAATTGACGGGCATAAATAATCTTTGGGAATATCCCAATATTGGATGTTGTAATAGCTGATTAAGAGAGCTTTATTTAAAGCCTTTACACCCTTCGGATTAAAGAAGTCTATGGTTTGTGTTCCATGCTCATTTACAAAAACA
>JAVWIB010000083.1:3063-7474 GCA_036639755.1 Bacteroidales bacterium | reverse complement strand
CAAGTGATATCCATACTTAACTGACATTTACAAAAACATATTTTTTAAGAGGAGGATATTCTGCCGTTAGTTTTGTAAAATCGTATTGACCGTTGTGCTTATTTCTTTTATGTAACTCGTATCTGTCTGTCATGGCAGTAAAGCTACATCCGGGGTTGGTGTCTCTAAAACAGGAGGTAGCCCTGTTGAAATCTCCCGGTCTAAATGATCATAACCGGCAGGAGTAGTGTCCACTGTCATAATCCTGTTCCTTTTGGCTTTAGGAATGTAGGCAACTTTCAGCAACTCTTTTATGACCATATCTGTCAACTCTTTATTCTCTATATCCAGCATGTAGTGCGGTTTTGCGCCGGAGTAGGGGGGGAGCATCCGGGCATCTTTCATTAAATTTGCAATGCAACCCAATGTTTTTACAAAAACCAGATTGTCGCACACCAATAAGATGGGTTTTTCATCTATGTACACCATGTATTCTCCAAACATCCTAGTGTATCGTATTGATCCTGTGCCGCTAACCTGTTCGCACACAAACTCTATATAATCTTTACTTGTTGCCATAATTATAAATTTTGTCAAAGGTAATGTTATTATTAATTATTTTATAATCATTACAATACTTCCGGCGGCAATAAGTGCTCCACCTACCAAAACCCGCAGAGATAGTTCTTCTTTTAAGAAGATCACCGATAATAAAATGGTAATGACCACACTTAGTTTATCAATGGGGGCAACTCTGGATACCGGGCCCAATTGAATGGCCTTAAAATAGAACAACCAAGATAATCCGGTTGCTACTCCCGATAATATTAAGAACAGCCATGTATTGTTTGATAAAGTTCTCACATCCTTTATATGCCCGTTTGCAAGAACAATTCCCCATGTAATTAATAAAATAACTCCTGTCCGGATGGCTGTTGCCAGATTTGAATTAACCTCTTTAATCCCTATTTTTGCAAAAATAGCTGTTAAGGCTGCAAATAGGGCCGATAGAATGGCGTATGTTTTCCACATAAATTGTATAATAGAATGATAAAGGCTGCAAAGATATAAAACAATGCAACCTTTTTGTTCTTCGCTCTATTTTTTTTATCATTCTATCTTCCCTGCAATTCCAAAATTCTCAACCAGTATTTTTGTTATATTGGGTGATAGGAATGCCGGCAGGGTAGGGCCCAGATGGATATTCTTTACCCCAAGCGATAATAACGCCAGCAGTACAATTACCGCTTTTTGTTCATACCATGCAATGTTGTAGGTGATAGGAAGCTCGTTAATATTGGCCAAACCAAAAATTTCTTTTAGTTTAAGGGCTACCACAACAAGGGAGTAACTATCGTTGCATTGTCCGGCATCCAGAACACGGGGGATTCCCCCTATATCTCCAAGAGACAGTTTATTGTAACGGTATTTTGCGCATCCTGCGGTTAAAATAACCGTATCTTTAGGGAGATTGAGGGCAAAATAGGTGTAGTAGTCGCGTTCTTTCATTCTGCCGTCGCATCCGGCCATTACATAAAATTGTTTAATAGCACCGCTTTTTACCGCTTCCACAACTTTGTCGGCGAGAGCAAATACTTGTGCATGAGCAAATCCGCCTATAATCTCTCCGGTCTCAATTTCGGTTGGCGGGGCGCATTTTTTTGCGTGTTCAATAAGTTTTGAGAAATCTTTTGAGCCGCCGGCAGGGCGATCTGCAATATGAGGGAACCCGGTAAATCCTGCGGCTCCGGTGGTATAAATGCGATTGGCATATCTGGCGTTGGGGCGGGGAGGAACAATGCAGTTGGTGGTAAATAAGATAACACCGTTAAAGCTCTCAAAATCGCTTGTTTGTCTCCACCAAGAGCCGCCGTAATTACCTGCAAAGTTGCTATATTTTTGGAATGCGGGATAATAATGGGCGGGTAGCATCTCGCTATGAGTGTAAACATCTATTCCGGTTCCCTGCGTTTGTTCCAGCAAATCCTGCAAGTCGCGCAAATCATGTCCGCTTATAAGGATTGCCGGATTTTTACGAACCCCTATATTCACTTTGGTAATTTGAGGATTTCCGTAGGTTGAGGTGTTAGCTTTATCCAGCAATGCCATAACCTTAACACCGTATTCACCGCATTTTAGCACAAGGGCGGTAAGATCTTGTGGAGTCATGGAATCATCCAAGGTAGCTGCTAAAGCCTCCTGCATAAAAGCATAAATACGGTTATCTTCAAAGCCAAGGTTGTATGCATGCTCTGCATAAGCTGCAATTCCTTTTACGCCATATGTGAGCAACTCCCGCAAGGAACGTATATCTTCATCTTCCGTTGCAAGAACACCTATGGAGGCGGCGTATTCTTCCATCTCTTCTACGGTTTGGCAACTGAATGCACGGCAACTACAGTGCCCTTCACATTGTGCGCCCGCTTGTGTAAGCATAGCTTTGGCATTCTCGCGCACCAGCTGTGCCTCTTTAATTTTAGCTACAAACCGCTCTTTGTTAAAATTAGCATTGGTGATTGTCATAAACAATCCGTCTACAATAAATTTGTTAAGCTGCGGATCTTCTAATCCCTTTTCTCTCAGCTTTCCTGCTAACATAGAAAGACGTTTGGTAATGTGTACCAGCAGATCTTGTAAACCTGCAACTGCAGCATCTTTGCCGCAAACTCCTTTTAGTGTGCAACCCTTACCCCGGGCTGTTTCCTGACATTGATAACAAAACATATTTTTTTTTATTTTTAGACAAAAATAGGGGGTGGATTGTTCAAAATATGTAACATTTGTTACTTTTGCAAAAATATCCCGATAATTTGATTGCTATGAACATAGAATTATGCCCAATATGCGGCCATCTGCCCAAAGAGGAGCAGAAGAAATTCCTTGCCTCGCTGCACGCTGTAACAAAACATTACAAACGGGGAGATTTTATTGCCATTCAGGGAGATAAGGTAGATTCCCTCTACCTACTGGTGAGCGGAAGTGTTAAAACAGAGATGGTTGCGGAGGGAGGTACCGTTCTCACCATTGAAACCATTGCAGCCCCGCATCCTCTTGCTCCGGCGTTTTTATTTGCGCAGAATAATCGTTTTCCGGTAGACGTTACCGCTATGGAAGATTGCGAAGTGATATTGATTCCTAAGGCTGCCGTTATGAGAGAATTGGCAGATAATCCTCATTTTTTGCAGAGTTATATGGCTTTTAATGCAAACAGAACGCAGTTTTTATCGGAGAAGGTGCATCTGCTCTCCATAAAAACCATTAAAGGAAAGCTGGCATATTATATCATGCAAAGAATATCGGCCGGAGTTTATAAAATGGATAAAAACCAAACCGAACTGGCCGATTATTTTGGGGTAGCCCGTCCGTCCCTTTCCCGCAGTTTTTCCGAGATGATAGAGGATGGAGCCATTTCCAGAGATGGAAAGGTGTTGAATTTTAATAAATTAAAAGAGTATGAACTTTCTGAAAAAATTAAAGATAAACCATAAACCAACCTCCGGCGCATTGGATTTATTTAAATACATTGGCCCCGGTTTATTGGTAACGGTTGGGTTTATAGATCCAGGGAACTGGGCTACCAATATTGCGGCGGGAGCTGAGTTCGGGTATGCCTTATTATGGGTAGTAACCCTCTCTACCATGATGCTTATTCTGTTTCAGCACAACGTGGCGCATCTTGGGATTGTAACCGGATTGTGTCTGGCAGAGGCAACCACCAAATACATTCCAAAAAAATTAAGCCGCCCTATTTTAATATCGGCAATGCTGGCAAGCATTTCAACCTCTATGGCCGAGTTGTTGGGTGGGGCTATTGCCTTGCAAATGATGTTTGGAACCCCCATTTATATAGGGGCACTCATTGTTGCGGCTATTTGTGTAATTATGTTGTTTACAAATGGTTATAATAAAGTAGAAAAATGGATTATCACCTTTGTATCCATTATAGGACTCTCGTTTTTATACGAGCTCTGGCTGGTAGATGTAGATTGGAGTGCGGCTGCAACGGGGTGGATTACTCCTTGTTTTCCCGATAATTCCCTCCTTGTTATCACCGCCGTACTGGGAGCCGTGGTGATGCCGCACAACCTGTTTTTGCACTCGGAAGTTATTCAGAGCCGCAAATGGAATCTGCAGGATGAGGCGGTTATTAAAAAGCAGCTACGGTATGAGTATTATGATACTCTTTTATCTATGATGATAGGATGGGCCATTAATTCCGCAATGATTATTATGGCGGCGGCCCTGTTCTTTCAATCGGGCAGACAGGTAGACGAACTGGCGCAGGCGCAAAGTCTGCTCACACCTCTTGTAGGTTCCAATGCCGGGACAATTTTTGCGGGGGCATTGCTGCTGGCCGGCATATCGTCCGCAATAACCTCTGCCATATCGGGAGCCTCTATATTTGCCGGTTTCTTTGGCGAGGCATATCAGG
>JAVWIB010000083.1:0-3037 GCA_036639755.1 Bacteroidales bacterium | reverse complement strand
AAAGATAGTCACAGTAAACTGGGGATGCTCCTTTCATTCATTCCCGCCTTGCTGATTATTTTTATCATTGATAACCCGTTCCAAGGACTTATCTATTCCCAGATGTTGCTGAGCGTGCAATTGCCAATCACCGTTTTTACGCAGGTGTATCTTACTTCTTCGTCTAAAATTATGGGAAAATATGCCAACAGCACCATTCAGAAATACATACTCACCCTGCTGGCGGTTGTGGTAACGGCACTGAATATTGCGTTGCTGGTATCGTTATTCTAGTGGATTTCCTTTAGCGGTTTCCGGCACCCCCTTTGCCTTGTCTCCGTTCAATACAATGAAAGTAACTGCCCCTATAATCATAAGAATTCCAATTGCCAGGTTGGTGGTAAAGGGTTCTGCAAATACCAAAATTCCCACAATTACGGCCGTTACAGGATCCAATGCCCCAAGCAGGGCCGTGTAGGTAGAGCCAATATATTGCACTGCGTAAACAAGTGTTACACAGGAGATAACGGTTGGGATAATTCCCAGTAGCACCATATTAACATACGCCTCGATATCGGGAAGCGGTTGCAGTCCTTCTCCCAGGCATGCTTTTATGCAAAATAAAGCGGAAGCAATTGACATAGAGTATAATGTGAGCTTAAGCCCTCCCATATTTTGTACATTGGACTTGTTAACGGTAACAATATAGAGGGCGTATGCGAGTCCCGATAATAAAATGGCCACAATCCCCATAGGGTGCAACGTGCCTCCCTTGCCGTCTCCCACATACAGCATGGCAACGCCGGCTATGGCTATTCCCATACATATCCATGTAACTTTTGATATTTTTTCTTTAAAAAACGCTGCCATAAAAAATGCCACAAACAGCGGGTATAAAAACAAAATGGTGGTGGCAATTCCTGCCGCCATATATTCATAGCTGCACAGCAGGAAAATAGCACATAACGCAAATAACAATCCTAATAAAGAGAGAGTTGCAAATTCCTTCCCCGATACCTTAAAAGATATTTTTTTATAAATCATCACCCCGGCAATTACCAAAGAGGCAATCAGGAACCGGTAACATAATATTGTATCAAACGGGACATCTTTTGCCATAATAGGCAAGGAGAACAGGGGAACAAGACCGTATGTTGCGGCAGCAATACTACCGTATAAATAACCTTTGAATTTACTACTCATCTGTTTTTTCGTTAGGGCGACAAATATACAAATAAAACTTATCTTTGCATCTATGAAAAGAAAGAAAGAAATAGAGTACTCTATCCGGTTTAATGCGGCCCTCATTTATATTGTGGTGGGATTGGCGTGTTGCATGATGGTATTCTATCTCTATAACGTGCGGGGAAGTATTGGAGAGCAAAAAAAAGAGATTGAGCAACAGAAACGGGCATTGGCCCTTACCAACAAGCTGGTTTATACGGTAAGTGAAATCCAATCTTCCGGCGAACTTTACCTCTCCACCAAAGAGAAACGGTATCTTCGGAGATTTAATCATAAGATACTTGAAGTAGAGCTTATTATAGATTCTATTGCTATTTGCACACACAGGACGGTTCAGCAGACAGGACTGTTGGAACTAGACTCTTTGTTGCGACGGCAATATGAAATTATCGGGGAACTGGGAAAACGGTTGAATGTACAGAATCCTTTGCAGGAGGTGAACCAAAAATTGCAGGACTATATCCCCCCTATAAAACAGGATTCCGTGGTGGTGACTACCGTCAGACGGGATACGGTGGTAAGGGCAACCCGCAAAAAGGGCTTCTTTAAGCGATTGGCCAATGTGTTTGCCCCGGCAAAAGATAGTGTAATGGTATTGTCCGATAAACAGATAGATACGTTGCACATAGAACATTCCGATACCTCTACTATTATTACCCGTGTAGATAGTGCCGTTCGTTTGGCGGGAGTGGGGTATTCACAGAATATAAAGGCCATAGAATACAACGTGGGAAAACTGGCGGTATCCGATAAAAAGATTATGGAGCAGATATCGGGATTATTGCTGAATATGTACGGAAAAACCCTTAATTCCATCTTTACCGCCATTGATAAAAGCGAAAAAATTATCAGTCGTAATTACACATATTCCATTATAGGGGGTGTAGTTGCCCTGATGTTAGTACTTCTTTTTATTGTGCTGATTGTGCTGAGCGTGAACAAAGGGAAGGAGGCACGTCTGGCTCTGGAGGAGCTCAACCGCAAAAACCGTGAGATTATGGAGAGCCGTCACAAGTTGCTTTTGTCTGTTTCGCACGATATTAAAACACCGCTTGGTTCTATTCTTGGCTATCTGGAGATGCGCAAAGGCGATGGCTATGATGTTCGTTCCATGCAAAGCTCCGGAAATTATATTTTGTCATTATTGGAGAATCTGATTGAATTTTCCAGCATTGAGCAAGGCAGATTAAAAATCTCCAAAGCTCCGTTTAAACTGGATGATTTTTTTGCCGCAATCATAGATATGTTTGAGCCTCTGGCTATAAAAAAAAGAATTGCTTTTGAGGGGATTCGCAATTTTGATAAAGATCTTGTTATTTGTTCTGATTACTTGAAAATCAAGCAGATTACGGTTAATCTTATTTCCAATGCTATAAAATATACAACAGCCGGAACCGTAAAATTGCAAGTGAGCTATTGCAATGGAGATATTGTTTGTAAGATCACCGATACCGGGGCAGGTATTCCTGCTCACTATCAGGAAAAAATCTTTGTGCCGTTCCAGAGGGTGGAGCGGAATAATATTCTGGCTGAAGGGAGCGGATTGGGCTTGTACGTAGTAAAAGGGCTTGTGGAGTTGCTGGGGGGAAAGATTCATCTTACCTCTAAGGTGGGGCAGGGGAGTGAATTTACGGTGGTACTTCCGGTGGCCGCTGTAGAGAATAATATTCCCCGGGGGATTAAGCATATTACGATTATAGATGATGATCCGGTGTTGCTTTCTATGGCTGCCGAAATGCTGATAAAACTGGGACATAAGGTTGCAACAGCCTCTTCCATAGAAGATATTGGGGCATGTGATATGATTCTGGCC
>JAVWIB010000082.1:0-13145 GCA_036639755.1 Bacteroidales bacterium | reverse complement strand
GCCTCTTGTTCCAAATATCAGGGGGACTGGGGTGAAAGTACAAGCCGGAGCGTGACAATTGAGACCAAATCTTATACAACATGGACCTACTTCTCGTTTGAGAAAGGGATTCTGGGTGCTTATAAAGAGAATGAATTTGATTATAAAAATAATGCGGAGTGGGATCTTGCTTTTCACCGATGGGATGTTCGTACCAATTGCGGAGAGAGCGGTTCCGGAAAGGGTGGGGCGTATCAAACTCAGTATGGCGGTCCGCTGCATGTAGATATCTGGAGTGTGATGCCCTCTAAAGGGGAATTTGTAGAGGATGCCCATCTTAAAACATATATGGCACCCCCGAGTATGGATCCCGGCGCCCCGGCCGAGCAACGGATAGAGGTACCGGCCAATCCTGTGCTTTCCAAATGGCTGGAGGTTCAGATGTCCAGCATTCCTCCAAAATATGTTATATTGGATAAAGCATTTGTGGTGCGCACGGCATCGGGCAAACATGCTGCTATTAAATTTACCAATTATATGAATGATAAGGCAGTAAAAGGATATGCCTCGTTTGATTATGTATATCCTTTGGATTAATTCCCTACGATATGAAGTTATTTTATAAGATATTGCCATGTATTGCGGTATTGCCTATGCTGGCAGCGACTGGTGCGGTTACTGCTCAGACTACCGATACAACACAGGTAAAGCAAAATTATCTGGATCAGTTGGTTGTAACCGGAACAAAAACCCGCAGGGCACTTAAAGATGTGCCTGTTATTACCCGTCTGATTACGGCGGAAGAGATAAAAAGAGAGTCTCCCCGATCGCTTTCCGATTTATTGGAGACGGAGCTTCCCGGTCTTGAATTTACCAGAACGGAAGGGGTTAGTAATTCCATCACATTTCAGGGGATGGGGGCGAACTATCTCCTTATTTTAATTGATGGTGAAAGAATGGCGGGAGAGACGCAGAGGAGTAATCCCGATTTTAACAGAATTGATATTGATAATGTTGAGCGGATAGAGATTGTAAAAGGGGCAATGTCTACGTTATACGGATCGGGAGCGGTAGCCGGGGTGATTAATATTATTACTAAAGGGGCTTCCAAACCGTTTCAGGCGGGCATAGAGGGGTTGTATAGCGGAGAAGGGGAACAGCGTGCCGGAATAAATCTGGGGGCTAAAACCAAAGGGGGATTTTCTACTTATACATCGGCCGTGGCAAATTTTAAACAGAACTATTTTTTTGACGATACGGAGATAGAAGGGTTCAAAAATGTATCGGTGACCCAGAAGCTGGGCTATTCGGCTCCCGGTAAATTTAAGTTGGATGCCCGTGCCGGTTTTTATGCGCACGAACGTTTTAATGCCGGTCTGGTAGGAAAACTAATTCATGATATCTATTATGACTGGAACCTTTTGTTAAAGGGAGAGTATGAGATAAATGCTAAAAATAAGATAGAGGTCTCTTATAATTTTGATGATTACAGCAAATATGCAAGATATTTGAAACTGGAGGAGAATGAAAGAAATTACAGAGATATCATTCATAATCCTAAAGTTTTCTTCTCTACCGATGCTATCCGGAGAAATACATTGGTGGCGGGAGTTGAGTTTTTACATGAAGGATTGCAGTCGTATCAGTTTGGAGATTCTACCCGTAGCGTATCGCAGGTTGCGGCTTTTGTGCAGGATGATTATAGAATCAGTAATCGGTTTTCGGTGCAGGCGGGGGTGAGGCTGGATTATAACGACCGCTATAACGGGGTGCATGTGACTCCAAAAATATCGGTGATGTATAAATTGCAATCATGGTCTTTCAGAGCCGGTTATGCGGCCGGATTCAGAGCCCCTACATTAAAGGAACTTTATACGACATGGGATCATCAGGGGATGTTTGAGCTAATAGGGAATCCCAATCTGAAACCGGAGAAAAGTCATAATGTACAGGCCTCGGTGGAATATACCAAGGGGAAAGTAAATGTATCGGTGAACGGGTTCTATAATTATATTTATGATAAGATTTCCACCGTATGGAATGTGGCGCAGGATACCAGCTTTTATAGCAATATAGATCATTCCCGTATTTACGGCGCGGATGTGAATCTTAGGATGCAATTACTTGATAATTTTGCAATAAAGGCCGGGTATGCTTATGTGAATGATAGACAATTGGTTGAGGGGCACAATACATCGGCAACCAGACCCCATTCCGCTACCATGCGGCTTGAGTATAATTTTCAGGCATGGAAATGTCCGATTACTCTGGGGTTGAACGGACGTTGGCTGAGCAGTGTGGATACTTGGAGCCAAATGGATAATAACGAGTATGCACAGACTCATTATCAGGGATATTCTATCTGGAAAATAAATGCAGTGGGGAGATTGCCTTACGGAATAAGAGTGAATATGGGTATTCAGAATTTGTTTAATTATAAGCCGTCGGTTGTTACCTATAATGCAGGTATTACCCGGGGGATTACTTTCTTTTGCGGAATTTCCATAGCTTTGGATGAAATGTTTGCAAAAAATAGCCCCTAATTTTGAATAATTATAAATTAGTTTTATATTTGCCAGTTATAAATAGGAGTGAAATTGTATGAGAAAAGTAGTATTAATTGTTGGAGTTCTGGCATTATGCTTGTTTGGCGGGGCACTTTCCGCACAGACCTCCTCTGTTAAAATGTCTAAAGCAGGGAATCAATTAGCTGCCGGAATACCTGAAACGGGTAAGAAGTTAACCTCCCGGCAGATTGTGGAGTATCTTGCAAGTGATGCTCTGGAGGGGCGTTATCCCGGTACCAAAGGGGATACTCTTGCCTCTTCTTTTATTCAAAAACAGTTTGAGGCTCTGGGATTGAAGACCTCTTTGCAACCATTTGGAATTAAAAAAGATAGCTGTACAACCTTTAATGTAATAGGAATTTTAAAAGAGACTGCCGATAAATATATTGTTGTGGGGGCGCATTATGATCATTTGGGTTATGGTGGAGCAGGTAGCGGTTCCCGCAGACCCGATACCGTTGCGGTGCATAACGGGGCAGACGATAATGCTTCGGGAGTTGCCGCTATGCTGCATCTGGCAAAACGATATACAATAATGAACCATGCCGAGCAGCCGTTTGCGGGAAAATCCGGCAGAGTTCATACGGCACAGGGGCGGAGGGGACAATTGACGGCAGCAGATACTGCGATGGCTCTTTCCCCTTCTGTGGGAATTATTTTTGTGGCCTTTGGGGCGGAGGAACGAGGTGTAATAGGCTCTAAAGAGTTTGCGGAACATCCTCCCGTTGCACGTGAAAAAATAATGGCTATGTTTAATTTTGATATGGTGGGGTATTTACGCGGCGGAGCCATTACGTTAGGGGGAACCGGTACTGCCAAAGAGCTGGATTCGCTTATCGATATTTCGATAGCTGCATTTAATAACCAAAGACCTTTCGCATTAAGAAGCGGAAAGCATTCTACCGAGGGAGTTCCGGTTAAAGTGCAAAAATCCAAAGAGGGTGTAGGGCCTTCCGATCACGCCTCTTTTTATGCCCGGAATATACCTGTGGCCTATTTTTCTACGGGGGCTACGCTGGATTATCATACTCCGGAAGATGATGCTTGTAAATTAAATTACGGCGGGATTGATTCTGTTGCTAATTTTGCATCGGTTCTGCTTAATTATGTGGCTACACAGCCCTCGCTTACTTTTACGGAAGCGGGCTCTCCAAATGCCGGGCCTATGAGGGCCTCTTTTAAGGTGACTCTGGGGCTTATGCCGGACGTTACCGGACAGGTAGAGAACGGACTGCGGGCAGATATTGTTATTAAAGGGAAACCGGCACACAACGCCGGTCTTAAAAACGGCGACATCATTACAAAGATAAATGAGAATGATGTAACCGATATAGAGAGTTATATGAAGTGTTTGGGTACTCTAAAGGCGGGTGAGATTGCAAAAATAAAAGTGAGTAGGGGAGAACAGGTGCTGCTATTTGATGTACAATTATAGTTTGGCAGTTATTAAAATGCAATATAATTTATTGTAAAAGAGAAAATATATGTGGAAGAAAATTCTATTCTGGACTTTGGCGGTCATGATTACCTTGGGTGCAAGTGTGTACCAGAGGATGACCGGCCCTACTCATCCTCAGTATCTTAAAACGAATATAAACGGAGTGGACTATTCGTTTAAGTTTATTCGCAGCGGTGGAGAGACAGATTGTCCGATTCTTTTAAAGGGGTTCGGAGGATTTGATAAAGGGATTGCGGTAACAGACAAGAGCACCGGTCAATCTGAGGCTACTGCTACCATTTACTGGCGCAAATATCCGTCGGAAGATGCTTTTTCCAAAATAGAAATGCAGCCTGCGGCGGAGGGGCTTTCGGCCTCTCTTCCCGTACAGCCGGCAGCCGGAAAGTTGGAATATTATGTAGCTATCGGGACAAAAACCGAGGGTTCCGGTGGTATTGTTACCACCGATCATTATTATTTTAAGGATGAACCGCTCATGATACGGTTTAAGGGAGATGTTCCTATGTGGGTGCTTATACCTCACATTATCTGCATGTTTGTGTCTATGCTGTTTGCAGCGTATGCGTTTTTATGCGCCCTTGCAAATATGCCTCAGTACAAGAAAAATATTACAATTGCGTTCTGGATTATTATGGTTGGCGGATTTATTCTGGGGCCTCTGGTTCAGAAATATGCTTTTGATATTTATTGGAGCGGATTTCCTTTTGGAGGTGATCTCACCGATAATAAAACGCTGTTTGCTGCAATTGCCCTGCTGGCGGCCGTTATTACCAAAAAATTTCAATGGAACAGATGGGTTGCCGTTGCTGCGGTGCTGGTGATGTTTGCGGTCTTTTCAATTCCCCATAGTATGAGGGGATCGGAGCTGGATCATACAACCGGTAAAGTGGGTACAGCTCAGGTAGATGTAAACAAATAAGGAACTTATGAAACATATTTTAGTAGTGCTGATTTTAGCCGGAGCTATTTCGCTTGCGCAAGGGCAGGATATTTCTTATTTTAAAAAGAATATTAAAGAATTATCCTCTGAGAAATATGGAGGGCGCGGATATGATAAAGACAATGACGGCAAGGCGGCACAATATATTGCAGATGAATTTGCCAATGCCGGTGCAAAAGTGACTTTTCAAGAGATTACCTTTCCTATAAATGATTTTAACGGCAAGGTGGATTTTTTTGTGGATGGAAAAAAACTCAGACCCGGTTATGATTACTCATTAAGTACCTATTCATCATCGGCCAAAGGAACGTTTAAAACACATTATATTGATAGTGCTGCATTTGATATGAACAAGACGGTGGAATTTCTCAAAGATAAGGGGGGCGATCTGGTAATTATTTTAAATATGAGCAGAGATGCCCGAATGTTAATGATGAAATTATCATCTCAAAAAATAAAACTGAGAGGGATGATTATCCGTAACGGGCGTGAAAAGGCGGCAACTCTTGTGCAGGTGAGCGGTATGGGAGATGAGATGAGTGAGGTTAGCCCCGTTATGATGAACAAGACATATACCAATATGATTTCTCTGCAATTTCCCTTGTTTGTAGTAGATAAAAAGGCCTTTTCCGTAAATGTAAAGGAGGTTGCTTTTGATGTGGAGACACATCTTACCAAAAATGAGAAAAGCTCCAACGTAATTGCAACCATTCAGGGAAATATCTATCCCGATAGTATCTTTGTGTTTACCGCCCACTATGACCATCTTGGAATGTTGGGAACGCAGGTATTCTATCCGGGGGCAAACGATAATGCATCGGGAACCTCTATGCTGCTCTCTTTGGCAGACTATTACGGCAAGCCTGAGAATAAACCTGCCTGTACCCTTGTTTTTTTAGCTACCACCGGAGAGGAAATGGGGCTTCTGGGTTCTAAAGAGTTTGTGAATAACCCTCCGTTCAACCTTAAAAACATAAAATATCTTCTTAATTTTGATATGGTTGCAGATCAGGCCGATACATTAACGACTTATTCCGACCGATTTGCAATAAGAGGCTATGATTTAGTAAAGGCGATTAATGAAAAAGAGGGGTTGTTTAAAACGGTTACTTATGCTAAATATCAACAAAATAGCGACCATTATCCGTTCCTGCTCAGGGGGGTTCCTGCAATCTGCTTCATTTTAGAAAAAGGGAAGAATTTTAACCGCCTCCATACCCCCGATGATAATGCGGATCATATTTCCTATTTAAGTTTTTCAAAAATATTCAGACTTGCTACCGAATTTGTAAAACAATATTAGTAACTTGCGTTGCTAAATTCTAAGTGAAACCATGCAGATATATAAGTCTATGATTTTGAGTGAAGTGGTTTATAAAAACCCCACTATTATTCCAATACTGAATCGTTTTGATATTGCTTTGGGGCTGGGTGATATGAGTGTAGAGGAGGTAACTTTACGGCACAATCTAGACACCGATTTCTTTCTTCTGGTGCTCAATACCTATTTGAACGAAGATTACTATCCGCAAATTGAGCTCAAAGGTTTAAACCCAAATATGGTGGCGCAGTATCTTGCCAAAACGCACCGTTATTACAGAGAGGTACAACTCCCCAATATAGAGAAGCATTTAACGGCATTTATCGGGATGAGTATGGCTATGGGGGGAGATCATGCAAATACGCCCCTGATGTTGTTAAAAAAGCTCCTCGATAATTTTAAAGGGGCTTTGGAGCAGGATGATGCTTCCGGTGATAATTCGGATGATTCCCTGGCCCCTCATCAGATTCTGCAAGATATGCAAGGGGTGCTCATTAAGTTTTTACAGGGAAATTACAATCATAATTTATGCTATGCTACCATTTTTGCCATGCATAGTCTGGAGATGGATATGGTGCGACATAACCGTATCCGCAAAAGGGTTTTGAAGAAAATTACGGAGACACCCCGTGAACTTACCCCGCGCGAGATAGATGTGTTGCGTCTTGTAGTTGCAGGAAAGCTAAATAAAGAGATTGCAGATGAACTGAATATAAGTTTTCAGACAGTGCTCAGTCACCGTAAGAATATTACCTCCAAACTGGGGGTTAAAACGGTGGCCGGTCTCACTTTCTATGCTATTTCAAACGGGGTTATTGCTTTCTCTCCAATCCCTTAAGTATTGTAACAACGTTATCTCCTTTATGTAAAGTCAGCTTTCCTTTTCTGATTTTTATTCGTTATTAAAATAATCCGTTAAACTGTGCATCAATTGCATCAATCACAAAACTAAGATCTTTGGGATTATCCTCAAATTTAAGTTCATCCACGTTAAGGATCAGTTTTTTACCGTCTGAATAACTCTCAATCCATTCTTCGTACCGGTCGTTCAGCCCTTTTAAGTAATCGAGCCGTATCCCCGATTCATACTCGCGCCCTCTTTTTTGAATCTGACTTACCAGATTGGGGATAGACGATTTAAGATAGATCAGCAAATCGGGTGGTTTTACCAGTGAGAGCATCAGGTCAAATAGTGATTTGTAATTCTCAAAGTCTCTGGTTGTCATAAGTCCCATAGCGTGCAGATTAGGGGCAAAAATACGGGCATCCTCATAAATTGTTCTGTCTTGTACAACATTTAAATTCGATTTCTCAATTTCCACAATTCCCTGAAACCGTGTATTGAGAAAATAAATCTGTAGGTTAAACGACCATCTTTGCATATCGTTATAAAAATCGGACAGATAGGGGTTTACCTCTACATCTTCGTATTTTGGCACCCATCCGTAATTTTTGGCTAATAATCTTGTAAGGGTTGTTTTTCCGCTCCCTATATTTCCGGCAATCGCTACGTGCATAATATCTTTGTTTTTCCGTTACAAAATTACAAAAAATTGCGTATTGTTTAGTATTTTTGTGCAATGTTGGATTCATTATTGCAAAAAGGAAAAAGAGCAAAACTGGTAAAGGAGATTTCCGGTAAGTTTGCTTATGATAATCAGGTGCTTATGGCAATGAGCGTTGTCCCCCGGCATCTATTTGTAGATATTGGGCTGGATCATCTGGCTTATGAAGATAAGCCGCTTCCGATAGCTGCAAAGCAAACAATTTCCCAACCCTCCACGGTTGCTATGCAAACCCATCTGCTTGGGATAAAAAGAGGGGACAAGGTATTGGAAATAGGGACAGGCTGCGGATATCAGACGGCAATCCTTGCTCATATGGGGGCCAGGGTATATAGCATAGAGCGGCAACGTGAGTTATATATTGCTGCCCAGAAGAATCTGGCAAAAACGGAGTATGATAAGCCCATCCTGTTTTTTGGAGACGGCTATGCCGGTTTGCCTCAGTTTGCTCCGTTTAAGGCAATTATTGTTACCTGCGGAGCTCCCGATATTCCTCAAGATCTCCTTATGCAACTGGAGATTGGCGGGCGGATGGTTATCCCTTTGGGGGAACAGGAAAACGGACAGCAGCTTGCCGTTATAACAAGAAAAAGCGAACTGGAATTTGATAAACAAATGGCCGGAAGATGTAGTTTTGTCCCTATGTTACAGGGAGTAGTAAAGAGATAAAAAATAAAATAATATTAGAATGATACAGATTAAAACATTTTACCTGAACGACTTACGCGAATGTTGCTATATACTTTATGATCAAACAAAGGAGTGCGTAATTGTAGATCCGGGTATTCAGACTGCAAATGAGCAGGAGCGAATTGTTAAATTTATAGAAACCAATGGGCTCAAGCCGGTAAAGCTATTATGTACCCACGGTCATTTCGATCATATCATGGGAAATGCCTTTGTTACAAGACAATGGAATATTCCAACCTACATCCATCCGCAGGATAAAGGGCAGATGGAGCGGGCGCAGCAATACTGCCAGATGTTTGGCTATACCATTGAGCAACCGCCGCTTGATACCATTGATCTGGAGGAGGGGGTTCCGGTAACATTCGGAAACTCAAAACTGGAGGTCTTCCATACTCCCGGACATACCCGCGGAGGAGTCGCTTTTTATTCGGCTCCCGATAAATTTATTATAACCGGGGATTCTTTGTTTGCAGGGAGCATTGGCCGTACGGACCTTCCCGGGGGAGATTACGATGCCCTTATGGAGAGCCTTCTTACTAAAATCTGCAAAGTAGATCCTACAAGTAAAGTACTTCCCGGCCACGGCCCGGAGAGCACCATTGCACAGGAGTTAAATACAAATCCGTTTTTACGTTACGAATAAAAAATAAAATAGAATGAAATTTGGTTTTTTAAGTTTTCTTTTGTGTCTGCCGTTGTTAACTTTTTGCGGCAATCCTCAGGTATCGGGCAATTTGGGCATGGATACATTAACAGCAGCAATGATCGGGGAAGGGGCTATCCCTATCCAGAGTATTTCCCTTCCGGCAATTCCGAATGAGGCCTCTTTTGCGGGTGAGGCGGTTCCTCTTGAGTACTTTGATGTGCGGGAGAGTTTGCAGCGTGAAATGACGGTGATTAATTATTGGCATGCAAGTCTTTTTTATGTGGTGCAACTGGCGGGAAGGTATCAGCCCATGATTGAGCAGATTTTGAAGGAGGAGGGTGTCCCTGCCGATTTTTTCTATTTGTGTGTTGCCGAGAGCTCTTTGCAACCGCAGATTTCACCGGCAGATGCCAGAGGGTATTGGCAATTTTTAGGTACAACCGGTAAAGAATACGGCCTTGAGATAAACGGAGAGGTAGATGAATGTTATCACTGGGAAAAATCGACCAGGGCAGCCTGTAAATATTTTAAGAAAGCTTATGCAAAATATGGTTCGTGGACGCTTGCCGCTGCTTCGTATAATATAGGAATGGCAAATATCAGCAATCGTTCCGGATTGCAATCGGTTGAAAATTATTACGATATGCAGCTTCCCCTTGAAACCGGAAGATATGTATACCGTGCCATAGCTTTTAAGATTATCATGAACAATCTTAAAGATTACGGTTTTAATATAAAAGAGGAGGATAAATATAAACCTCTTGAATATAAGATTGTTCAGGTGAAAGGCCCTGTGGCCAACTGGAGTGATTTTGCCGCAAAACATCATACAAACTTTAAACTGCTCAAAATGTGCAACGAATGGATCCGCTCCAACAAATTAGACAACCGGCTGGGTAAAACCTATCAGGTGTGGGTTCCGGCAGAGGGGAGCAGAACCAGGTAAAAAAGAATATATATGGATCAGATTGAGGTAACAGGTGCACGGGAGCATAACTTAAAAGGGGTGGATGTAACCATTCCGCACAATAAACTGGTGGTTGTAACCGGATTAAGCGGAAGCGGTAAATCGTCTCTTGCCTTTGATACAATTTATGCAGAGGGGCAACGCCGTTACATGGAGACGTTGTCTGCGTATGCACGACAATTTATCGGGATATTGGAACGCCCTGCCGTAGACGGTATTACGGGGCTGAGCCCCATCATTGCCATTGAGCAGAAGACAACCGGAAAAAATCCCCGCTCCACCGTTGGCACCATTACCGAAATTTATGATTTTCTCCGTTTGCTGTATGCCCGTGCCTCCAATGCATATTCTCCGGTTACCGGCAGGGAGATGGTAAAATATACCAATGAACAGATTGTTTCGCTTATTCTGAATGAATACAAAGATCAAAAATGCATTGTGCTCGCCCCTATTATTGTGGGACGTAAAGGACACTACAAGGAGTTGTTCGAGAGCTTGTTAAAGAAAGGATATCAGCAGGTTCGGATAGACGGACAAATCTGCCATGTGACAGATGTAAAACCACTGGATCGTTACAAATCCCATTTTATTGAGTTGGTGGTAGACAAACTTGTCCCCGGCGAGGGTGATTACAAGCGGATCTCGGAATCGGTGGTTTCCGCTTTGGATCAGGGGAAGGGTACCTTGGCTATTCTGAATTTTGAACGACAAAATATCGGGGAGGAAAATGCACCGCTCCGTTATTTTAGCAAACATCTGATGTGTCCCGATAGCGGATTGTCTTTTCCCGAGCCGGCTCCCCATACCTTCTCGTTTAATTCTCCGCAGGGAGCGTGCCCCAAATGCAAGGGGCTTGGATATATTGCCAGAATAGATTTAAGCAAAATTATTCCCAATACCTCAAAGTCAATTGCAGCGGGTGGAATAGAACCGCTTGGTTCTCAAAAAGATACTAACTGGTTTAAGATTCTTGAGAGCATGGCTAAAGTGTATGATTTCTCTTTGAACGATGCAATAAAAGATCTCCCGGAAGATGTGCTGAATATGATTATTTACGGTACGGATGAACTGTTCAGAGTGAATCTTTCCGATGGAACCCAACTGGCTCCGTTTGCGGGAATTATTGCCAAATTGGAACAAAATGGGAATGAGAGTGATGAAATGCTTGCTAAAAAAGAGCGGTTTATAGAGGAGGCTGTCTGTCCGGAATGCGGCGGCAACCGCTTAAAGAAAGAGGCCCTTTATTTTAAGATAGATAACAAACATATAGCCGAAGTGTCGGCAATGGATATAGATACCCTTGCGGGATGGATTGCCATGTTACCAGGTAAACTGAACAAAAAGCAGAATCTGATTGCGCAGGATATTTTAAAAGAGCTTACCGATAGAATAGGCTTTCTGCAAGCTGTAGGGCTGAATTATCTCTCTCTGGACAGAGCTACCCGTTCCCTTAGCGGGGGGGAGAGCCAACGGATAAGGTTGGCCACTCAGATTGGGAGCAAACTGGTGAATGTGCTCTATATTCTGGATGAACCAAGCATAGGATTGCATCAGCGGGATAACCGCAAACTGATTCATTCTTTAAAGAAACTGCGGGATGAGGGGAATTCGGTGATGGTTGTAGAGCATGATCAGGAGATGATTACAGAGGGAGACTGGCTGATAGACCTTGGACCGGGAGCCGGAGTAAACGGCGGGAAGTTGCTGTTTAACGGCAATCCTGCGGAACTTATGAAAATGTCGCTTGAAAAAATAAAGGGATTGCATAGCTATACGGCCGATTATTTACGCGGGATAAGAAAAATAGAGATTCCCTCGCTCAGAAGAAAAGGAAACGGACTGTTTCTGGAGCTGCGTGGAGCCACCGGTAATAACCTTAAAAATGTAGATGTGAAAATTCCTCTGGGAGCTTTTGTGGGGATAAGCGGGGTAAGCGGTAGCGGAAAATCGACTCTTATCAACGAAACGCTTATGCCTATTTTAAGTAAATATTTTTATCGCTCGCTTGCCAATCCGCTTCCGTATAAAGAGATTATAGGGTTGGATAACGTAGATAAACTCATTGAAGTAGACCAAAGCCCCATAGGACGTACCCCACGCAGTAATCCGGCCACTTATACCAATGTCTTTAGCGATATCCGTAAATTATTCGAGAGCACCCCCGATGCCAAAATACGCGGTTTTAAGGCCGGCCGCTTCTCTTTTAATGTAAAGGGGGGGCGTTGCGAAAAATGTCGCGGAGCAGGGCTGGAAACCATTGAGATGAATTTTCTCCCAAGCGTTTATGTCCATTGTAAAGAGTGCAACGGGAAACGATATAATCCGGAGACGTTGGCCGTTAAATACAAAGGTAAAAGCATTAATGATGTTCTGGAAATGACCATTGCAGAGTCTGTGGAGTTTTTTGAACCGGTTCCTTTTATTGTGCAACGCCTGCGAGCATTAAACGATGTGGGGCTTGGTTATATTAAACTTGGGCAACCCTCCACCACTCTTAGCGGCGGCGAGAGCCAACGGGTAAAACTTGCGACCGAACTCTCGAAACGGGGCACCGGGAACTCCATCTATATCCTGGACGAACCCACCACCGGCCTCCATTTTCACGATATAAAAATCTTGCTGGGTGTCTTGCAGAAAATAGTAGACCAAGGTAACACCGTAGTTATTATTGAGCATAATCTGGATATCTTAAAATCGGTAGATTACCTGATAGACCTCGGTCCCGACGGGGGAGCCGGTGGCGGCCGCATCATTGCCTGCGGAACCCCCGAAGAAGTCTCCCTGAATCCCCAATCCTTTACAGGACAATTTTTAAAGGAGATACTTTAGCTGTTTTAATTTCTTTCTTAAAAAAATTTCATAAACGAATATTTTACTACACAAGTGAGTGCTGTCTTTAAGCTTATATACATGAAAAATAGCTGCGGATTTAAATATTTCCTTTGTAAAAAAATAGTTGGAAATTATGTTATAAAATATTAAATTTGAAGCAGTTTTTAATAAAGGAATCC